>JAOAPG010000109.1 GCA_025462785.1 Acidobacteriaceae bacterium | reverse complement strand
GGCCATTACAGGCGGTCACGCCAAGAACTCTTCCGGAGTTTCACGGAGAGACGCTGGTTCTGCCCAGCGTAAGTGTGTTGAATGAAACTGAACGCCAGAATCTCAAGGCGTTCGTTGACCATGGTGGACGGCTCGTTGTTTTGGGAGAGGATGTTTCCGGCCTCCCAGAATCATCCCAAAAGATAGTGCTGCCGGCCGATCCGGCGGGAGCGTACTATAACGCGTTGCAGAGTGACTTCGCCTCCGGCTCGGCAAATCCTCCCAAGGAGTTATTGAATGCCCTGGGCGGCAGTGATGACATTCAAGTTGATGCGCCGCCTACGGTAGCGGCAAATTTCGCAATTGTGAATGGCTCGCCACACGTATATCTCGCCAATTTCGGTGGCCTGGTTCCAGACAAGATTGTTGTTCCGAGGACCGTGAATAGCGTTCACGTGAAGGTTCCTGGCTCAATGGGAGATTCACTGTCGTACCTTCCGTTTCTCGGTGAAGCCCGAGTTGTGCACGGAGTAAAGCGCGGGGAGCTGATCGAATTCACGCTGCCACCACTGGAGCGCGGCGCGGTGCTGTCACTCGGAGAGAAATAAGCTGGAAGAAGCGGCTTTTGCTTCGTAATAAAGCTGTGCTCAGCTCGATAGTTTTAACTCACGAATCGCGTCTCCAGCGCCGAGGAGGTTGGCGAGAGGTTCCCAGCAAGTCTTGTATTCTGTTGGCGTCCCCGAGGAGATTTGAACCCGTGTTACCGCCGTGAAAGCGGGATAGCTAAACGTAACTCCAACAAACCACAGGAACACGGACGCACTGGATGGCGTTCTAGGAACAGCAAAAAACACCCTATTGTGTCCCTATGTGTCCCCGATTATTCAGCTCGCAGGCGATACCTCAAAGTCTCGCCCTCGATTCAACGACGGTCCCCCAGTGCCGCTTGCTCCGAGTATCCTGCACCCGCCAGACAAACGATCGAGAAAGGAAAGGGTGCGAGCCGGAGTTTTTTCCATCTTCAAACTGGTTATCGTCTGTCGGGCACGATTGCTCGGGACACTGAACTCGACCACCAACATGGCCCTCAGGACTCATAGACCCACTTTCCGACTACCATCGTGCGTTCTACCGGAATCTTAATTAAAGAAGAGGGATCCACTTTGAACGGGTCTTGTCCCAAAACCACCAAATCAGCTAGTTTCCCCCGCTTGTTCTTTCTCAGTGCGAGCAGTGGCGAAGTTTTTTCCGCGAACCCACCACTGAACATCGCACCAACTGTCTTTCCCTTCAGCAGCAAAGCTGAGGCCGATGCATCTAACTAGCTTTTGATCATGCTTGTTCAAAGTATAGGAAAATCAAAATCTCGCGTCGGATGTGAACGAGAACATTTCAGCGGTAGGGTGGACAGCATTAGCTCAAAGAAACAGGTAAATCCTTCGAGGATAGGGTAAAGATACTGTTGAGGTAGCGCGAAAAATGCCCAGCTTCCGCGATGTCAGGGAACATGGGCAGAGCGTTTCGGATGATTCACGGATTAAGGGCATGCTTGCGGAGCCAGTCGGCCCAGTCGCCTCATCCTATTGCCCAATCCGTCCATAAGCGGATCTTTCCCGAAATCTCGTTTCATGGAAACCGCCCACGGCACAGGTTTTGGGCGTAGCTTTCGCTTTTGTCTCAGAACCGCAAAGATTGCTGCCGAGGTTTGCCCTAGGGCGCGCGAGGCAAATAACCCAAAGGCACGAACGGCGTGCTGATATCGCTCCGGAATGTGTTGGGCCCAACGATTGATAAACTCTTCGAGCGTACATTGCACTTCAACCCGCCGTCCCAGTTTTTTATCTTTGGTCCAAAACGTCACGCTTCCGGTCTCGATTGAAGTGATGCGACGCTGAGCAATCAGTGGCCGTCTAACATAGCGGCCTGCATAGAGAAGGAACCGAGATTTAGAGTCCAAAGATTGAATCCTAATACTCCACCAGCGGTTTCCCTGCTCACTGAGCATTGCTTCCATCTGAACAAAGTTCATACCCGTTCGTAGCAGACCCGCTCGCAGAACTGAGCGAACGAGCTTGATCACGGCATTCCGCCAGAGTTTCATCAACTGATCTTGATCGTAATAGACGTGAGACTTCCAGGAGCCAGAGGAGTACAGTCCTCCTCCGCTAACCATTGTGTGAACATGCGAGTTGAACTCTAACCGTCCGTTGAAAGTGTGGAGAATGGCGAGAACTCCAACACGCAAACCATGCCTGGCGTTTACCCACGTCTGTATGGCACTCGCAGCTAGAGCTGATAGAGCCGATGCCAACACCCTGTTGTTGCGGAAGACCTCCCAAAGAACATCCGGCATGGTGAAAGTGATCCCTTTGTAAGGGCCGTCCGGCAATGCGGCCCCCCCACCCGCGGTAGCCCTGTGGCCACAACTCGGGCAAGCTGGCGATTTGCAAGTGTCATAGACGATTTTCCGTTGATTTTCCGAGGCGTAGACCGTGGCGCCCAGCGCAGGCGTTCGGCACTCGAGCAACCTACTGAAAGCTTGGCGAACAGCTGGGCGAGTATCATCCCGGTCCCAGTGGGATAGTGTCTGTGATGAAATCTGCTTGAGCGGGTCTTCGACAAGCATGTTGGCGACACGCGGCTGTTTGCCATTGAGACGGAATGAAGGAACACCCAGTCACCGGGCTGGGAATACGTCGTCTTCTGTTTCCAGAGGAGCATGAATTCGGCGAGCAACGGATGGAGTGGCACCGGGCCCTTCGACGCTTTGCTCTTTGGCAAACCTACTTGGCCACACGTCCAAGTACGACGCACGTGGATCATTCCGTCAGCGAAATTGACGTCCTGCCATTGCAAGCCCAAGCATTCCGATATACGGAGACCTGTGCCGGCGGCCAAAAGCGGACCATTCGCGAAGCATTGGCCGGTTCCAAGTGGTCAAGGGAGCAAGATTTTATGGGCAAAAGACTCGCACTATTGGCAATTCGCCTGTTGGTGTCGGTGAACCTTCTGTATGCCGCCATCTTTCTCAAGTTTGCAGGGGTGCCAGGTTCGGTGACCCTGTTCACGCAGATGTCGCAAGCGGTCCACGGGTTGGTATCTCAGCCGGTATTCCGGCTAGGGTCGGGAGCCTTGGAGACGGTGGTGGCGGTTCTGCTCCTGATTCCGAAGACAGCCAGAACGGGAGCGGGATTGATTGTTGTGTGGATGACCGCCGTAATTCTCATTCACATTTTTGTGTTGGGATATGGCTGGTTCTTTGTCGATGCTCTCATGGTGACGGCGCTGGCAGTCATTTATCTCTTGCTGACACGCAGGCACTCCCATTGGGGCGAACCCAAAAGTGTGGGGACGACGGCTGTTTTACAAACGCAAAAAATAGTCTGGCGAACAGTTGGGAAGCGGAGCCACAAGATCCTGATAATAGTGGCTCAGTGCAGGTTCACATTGTCGATGGCGGCCATTTCTCCCTCGACATGGCCGCCAACGAGATCGCCGCACGAGTACGTGAGTTTATGGATATGCTGAAGGAATCAATCCCAGGAGAAGAAATCATGGGAACAGCAACGACGCACGCCCGCCCCCCTTTCCCGCCGTTCACACGCGACAGTGCGATGCAAAAGGCGCGCCTCGCTGAAGATGCTTGGAATACTCGCGATCCTGCAAAAGTAGCTCTGGCATACACGATCGATTCACGATGGAGGAATCGATCGGAATTCATCAACGGACGAAACGAAGTTATCGCTTTCCTCTCTCGTAAGTGGGCCAAGGAGCTGGACCACATGCCAACTGTTCCGCACTAGACTGTGGGCTTGATGGAGCAAATGTCCTTCTCGG
>JAOAPG010000097.1 GCA_025462785.1 Acidobacteriaceae bacterium | reverse complement strand
GTTACCTGGCGGCAGCGAAAGCGCTCGGCGGAAGATTGGTTGTGGCTATCAATTCCGACGATTCGGTTCGTGCTCTGAAGGGTCAATCGCGCCCGCTCATGCCCGAGCACGAACGGGCTGAGATTGTGGCTGCGCTCGGAGTGGTGGATGCCGTCGTTATTTTCCCGGAAAGAGATGTTCGAATGCTCATCCGCGATATTTGCCCCGATGTTCAGGCAAAGGGCACCGACTACACCGCCGAAACGGTTCCCGAGAGGGATGTGATCATAGAATGCGGTGGCCGCGTCGAGATCGTCGGAGACCCCAAAGATCACTCGGTCACGGACATCATTCGTTCAAAGTTGAAGCGGCAGTCTTCGTGAACACACCCGCTTCCGTGAAAATGGCTGGCCTTTCACTCCCCCCAAATATACGGAGTTTGCTGATCGTTAGAATGAGCGCGATGGGAGATATTATTCATGCCATGCCAGCTGTGGCGGCATTGCGGGAAGTTTATCCGAAAGCAACCATCGGGTGGGTGGTTGAAGAGCGCTGGGCAGAATTGCTGTCCTCTCTACGGAGCTGTTCAGAAGATGCAGCCGGACAGCTCGTGGACAAAATTCATACGGTGAGCACAAAGAAGTGGCGCACTGCTCTGACATCTAACTCTACGCGCCAGGAAATCACGAAAGCCGTTAAAGAACTGCGCGCGATGAAGTATGAAGCCGCGATCGACTTCCAGGGCCTGATTCGTTCGGCCGTGGTGACTAAGTTATCAGGTGCGAAAACTATCTACGGATATGCTCAGCCCAGGGAACGAACTGCCCGCATCCTTTACACAAAACACGTGAAGGCGCGCGGTGAACATATTGTTGAAATAAATCTCTCGCTCGCGGAATCCGTGGCTGATCGGCAGTTGACGGCGGTTTCTTTGGAATTTCCCTCCGATGAAACAGCGGAAAGGAATTGCGAACGTTGGCTTGATGAACACAAGGTCGAAAACTTTGTGATCATTAACCCCGGTGCGGGGTGGCCCTCTAAACAATGGCCGCCTGAGCGGTATGCCCACCTGGCAAGAAGCTTGGCTCAAATCGGATTCAAGTCACTGATCAACACCGGGCCGGGGGAACAAGATCTTGCGCGGATTGTGAAGGCAAGCAGCGAAGGTGCAGCGGAGATAGTCGAGTGTACGATTCCGCAGTTGATCGCCTTCACCCGTCGGGCATCTTTATTCGTTGGTGGAGACACTGGCCCCATACACTTGGCTGCAGCCCTTAGAATTCCGGTAGTCGCCATTTTCGGCCCGACAAATCCGGCTCGCAACGGACCTTACGGAACCCGCAGCATTGTGCTGCGAAGCCCGTCCAGTCAGACGAATCACAGCCAGCGCGCTCAGCTCGACCCGGGCCTGCTCGAAATTAGCTCTGAGGAAGTCTTCGCCGCATGCGAGAAACTGCTTGGGGCTACTCGTGGGTGAGAAAATGAAGGTGAGTGAGGTAGAAGTCAGTTCATCTCAGAACTCATGGTCTGCAATTGCACGACGAATAAGAGTCCCACTCAGCTTCGCGTGTGCAGGGCTTTATTTTTGGCTCGCTCACCCGTCCCGCATGTCAATTTTCACTGGAACACTGGTCATCATTCCCGGACTTGCTGTTCGTGCGCTTGCATCCGGGCATGTAAAGAAAAATGAAGAACTCGCGACCACCGGGCCTTACGCCTACACTCGCAACCCGCTCTATCTCGGTTCTCTGATGCTAGCTTTCGGATTTGTACTCGCAGCACGGAGCTGGTGGATTGCGGGCGTGCTGCTCACCATGTTCTTCGCGATATATTTGCCGGTAATTTACGGCGAAGAAACCTTCCTGCGGCATCGCTTTTCTGATTATGAAGCTTACGAAAACAAGGTTCCTCGACTGTTGCCAAAGATTTCTGCCCCCAATCATGCCGACGTAAAGTTTTCTTGGGACCTTTACCGCAAACATCGCGAGTACAATGCCTTGATTGGGGCTATTTCGATGATTGCATTGCTAGCGGCGAAAATGCACTGGCTGTCCAAATGATTCAGAGACTCGGACATCTCGCAAATCTTCATTCTGCGTCTCACCATATTTAAACGACCCCGTAATCAAATGGATTTCTTTCCGCTTTCCAGGTCAAAATGGTTTTTCATCCCGGTGTTCTCGGTTTCCGCGCTACTGGCACAAACACGACCGGCTTCTCCTCCGAAGCCAGTCCCGATAGCCACTATTAGCGCTGAACCGACGGCGCAGATCCTGCTTCCGCCTCGGGATTATCGATTTCCTGATGGGCAAAACTACGTGTATTCAGTGGAGTGGCATATGTTTACCGCCGGGACGGCTACGGTCAAGCTGAATGCTATTGGCAATGAGCAGCGTGTAACGGCTACAGCCGATTCCGCAGGCGTCGTGAATGCGTTGTTTAGAGTGCATGACATGTTCGAGGCCAGTTTTAACCCCCATACATTTTGTTCACTGCGAGTTTCGAGGCATACCGAAGAAGGCTCCCATCAACGCAACATGAACTTGCGCCTGGATTATGCGCAGCATAAAAGCGTGATCGACGAGAAGAATTTGAAGACCGGCGAATCAAAGCACACGGAAAATGACATTCCGGCTTGTGTAACGGACGTGGTCAGCGGATTCTACTATCTGGCGTCCCTGCCCCTCCAGCAAGGGAGCAGCAGCACCTTCGCGATTAATGATGGTAAGACCACCGAGGTCACAGCGCGCGTCGAATCCAGAGAACAGATAAAAGTTCCGGCAGGCACCTTCCAAACAGTACGTGTCCGAGTAGAGGCAATTTCTGGTTCGTTAAAGGGCAAGGGCGAGATATGGGTCTGGTTTACGGATGACGCGAATCACAAGCCGGTACAAATGCGCTCGAAGCTCGGATGGGGTGCGCTATTGTTTCGCCTACAGCGGGTCGACGGACGATAGATGGGCTATTTATTGCAGTCGAAAGCGCTCGTTCATTAGCCGCTGCAAACGCGGTTTATACAAAATGTCGTAGGCAAGCTCTTTATCTGGAAACATGGCCAAGGCCGCACGTTTCGCCCCTGCCGCCAGTTCGGATGCCTCTTCGACTGTCAGATTCGGGTCCTCACATATTACCGACATCACCATGTTGATCATCACTTGCAGGCGGCGGATGTTTCTGGCTTCTTGTTCTCTTTCGCTTATACTCCCGCTTACATTTCCAGACTGGCCAATCCGTCTCGAACTCTCCATGCATTCCTCGCTCGATTGCGGTACCAGGCGGCTTTTTATTTAGATGTTCACCCGGCAGCGGACGTTGCGCCTCTTTAAAAATCGATTGTCGCGACAAAGATTCCGTGACGCAATAGCGCGGAAGTGTATGTCCCTTTGAATTCAATCATCGGCTAAGTATTCCCTCAGGTTAGAATTGTAAAGATGACTTTGCAACATTCCTGTTGGAGGAACAATGGCAACTGATTCCGCGAACACTGAACAAGCTCCCAACCCAAATGAAAAACTAGCACGAGTGTTCGATACTGAGCAGGAATCGGAGGCGATGATTGTCCGCGGGCTGCTTGAGTCTGACGGCATTGACGCCGAAGTAATCGCGCTCGACGCTACTCAAGACGTGCTTCCTGGCGTGGGTGGGACTGTGGTCTTAGTTCGCGAAGAAGATGCCAATCGAGCCCGTAAGCTTATCCGTGAATCGCTCCGCTCGGATGAAGACACCGCGGAAATGGACGCTATCTCAGATCCACAATCTGAGGGCTAACGGTTCCATCTAAATAGAAAGTCACAGCTCCATTCAGGTCTGTTCGCCGCGTTGCAACTCCGGAATCCTGCAAGCGGGTTAACACCTTCGTTCGCGGATGACCGTAAACATATCGCGTGCCCACAGAAATCACAGCAAACTCGGGATGCACAGTTTGCAGCAATTGCGGGACGGTAGACGTCGTGCTGCCGTGGTGACCAACTTTAAGCAGGTCGGCTTGTGGTTGTTCGTCCAGAATGCGCATTTCCGCTTTTCGTTCCGTGTCCCCTTCGAGTAAGGCAGACGTGTTGCCGTAGCTGATTTTCATAACCAGCGATTCGTCGTTAGGTTTGGATTCCCGCATAACCAAATCAAGCCAAGGCGCAAGCACCCGAACGGTTGCACCACCGAACTCATTCCTATCGCCAGCTTGATGCAACACAATTGGTATAGCCAGATCTCTGGCGTGCTTGAGTAGGCTTTGCACCTCCGGTGGCGAATCAGTGCTTATCCATAATTCGCGAGGTCGAAAATTGGAAAGCACCGCGCTCATCCCGCCCATGTGATCGGCATGCGCATGTGTGAGCGCGACAACATCCAAGCGCTCAATTCCGCGCGACCAGAGATAAGTCGAAAACAACGTCTTCGCCAATATCCAGTTCCGAATGTACCCAGGAGGGAAGACCTCCGGCATCGATCAACATCGTCCGCCCTTGAGGAGACACCAGCAGGATCGAATCGCCTTGGCCAAGGTCGAGTACCGTCATTTCAATTACTCCCGCATGAAGATTCGGCTTCGGTGTAACGGCACAAATGGAGAAAGCACTTATTGCAAGTGAAATTAGCCCCACAGCAGACAGCCATGCCCGACGCCGGATGAGGGTCATTGCCAAAACTATTGCCACGCTCGTTAGCAAAATTACCGTGAGCGCGGGTGTCGAGACTCGAACATCACCGATTCGCAGGCCTCCCAACCAGCGAACCGTCCCTGCAATACCTTCGAGCGCCAAACCTGCGACTAGGGCTGGAATTCGTGCGAGCAGCGGGGAGATATATCCAAGCCCGACCGCAAGCACCGCAGTTGGCATGAGTATCTCGGTCAGGGGAACGACCAGCATGTTCGCTGGCAATCCCACAACTGTTGCCAGATGAAAGTAATACGCCATCGGAAGCGCAAGTCCGACCTGCATCACTGCGGAAATCAGCAACACCTCGCAAATTCCGAACAAGAAGCGGCCGGTGAGTATCATCGCCGGTAGGGGGAGACGGTTCCCCAGGAATGCTCCTCTCCTTTTGCCAATCAAGCGCAAGTCCAGTCTGAATTGTGCCACTTTGGGGAGCAGAAACATATCGAGGCTCATGGAATCAATGTTGCGTAATCCTAGCGAATAAGGCTGGGTTATTCTCTCCGTCAGTGGTATTCCCACGGCAGCCACTAACCAAACGCACAGGAACGTGAGCTGGAAGCTCGCCCCAAACAGAACTTGGGGATCGACAATCATCAGAGCAAGAGCCGCCGCTCCAATTGCATTCAGCATTGATTTTTGGCGGTACAGCAGGCGCACACCGAGATAGACAACCAGCATCAGCGTCCGCCAAATGGGAGGGCCGACATTCGTCAGAACCGCATAAGCTAGGATGAACGCCACGGTGATGGCAGCGGCGAGCAGATCGCTTATACGTAGCCGACATAAGAACCAGAACGTCGCCATCGCAAGAATGGTGACATTCATTCCTGAAACCACGAGAACGTGGTAAGTTCCAGAGCGTTGAAATCCGACGCGAGTGGAACGATGGATGAAAGAGTCTTCACCGATCACCATGGCGTCCATCAACTCAGCCTGACCTGGAGGCCACAGAGTGTGGACTCTGTTTACGATGTTGCGATGCACGCGCGTGCGCCAGAGTTCGAATCGACTACCCGCAAACCCCGGCAGCGTTCCTACGGTGCCGGCCTTTGCAGAGGCGACAGCCCCAATTCCGTTCTCGCCCAGATAGCCAGCGTAATCAAATGCTCCGGGATTGCGAAAGTTCCGAGGAGAATATAGCTTTGCCGGAAACCGCAAGCGTTCGCCGTAGCGAAATAAACGCATTGGAGTCTTTGAAGTGTCGTTTCTGTCATCGCTTGGTTCTTTGTCGTAGAAACTCACCTGTAGACCTGAGCGATATGGCAGTTTCTGGCCCTCACACTCGATTTGTTCCGTTTCGAGGTCTACTCTTTGGCTAGTCTCATGCCTGTTAGCACCAAGGCTTTCGTCGCGCAGATTTCCCTCCGCAGTGACCTGCGCCGTCACCACGACTTCTTGTCCATTTGCCAGCTGCGGAATAACCGAGACAGAAGCATCCCTTGTACGTACTTGCACGGTGAGTGCCCCGATTATGAAGATCGCGGCGAGTCCAAGCAGGTAAGCCCAGAAGATCCTGCGCCGAAGCAGCCACAGGCCAGACATGAAACATAGGGCCGCTGCCACAATCCACCACACCGGTGGCCGCCACGCGTACTGTCCAACTGTAAGACCCGAAGCAAAGGCCAAGGCTGCCCAAAGCATAGGCTGACGCGCAGCACGGTGAGAAAAGGGACCTGGCGGGCCATCAGACGCGCTACCCGCATTTTGCGAAATGTTGGTCGGCGAATTACTCGATTGTGATGTCACATCATTCACGGACCCGGCTTCGATTTCGAAACCGGTGACTCAATGAATGAGAAGGCTAGCGAACCAGATGGAATACGCTCTCGAGATGATAGGTCTGCGGGAACAGATCGACCATATGCGCTTCCTGCACACTATAGCCTGCTTTCAGCAAGCCGCTCAGATCACGAGCCAGTGTCGCCGGATCGCATGACACATAGGCGATCTGCGGAGCTCCCAAAGCGATCAGGTCGTGAGTCGTGCTTTCACCCAACCCACTTCGTGGCGGATCCACTACAACTAAATCCGGCCGCAACTTGCCCGCGACATTCTTCAAATACTTTTCTGTCGTTGAACAAATCGCCTTCACATTCGGAGGCGAATTGTATAGCAGATCGGCATGAGAAGTCGGTGACGCTTCGACCGCAATGAAGCGCTCAAATTCCCGATTCAGCACTGAAGAGAAAAGTCCAACCCCGGCATAGAGATCAAGCGCTGTGCTTCCGGAGCGACCGCTGGTAACAATATCGACCAATTCGTCCGTTAAGTAGCGGTTCACCTGGAAAAAAGCTCCTGCGCTTACTCGGTAGGAGTCGTGTTTTGTTTTGTAGCTGAGTTCCCGGGCTCCATCGAAAGCAATTTCTTCGGGCTCCGTGGGCTTTAGGCCTGAGGGATCTGGCGCGTGAGCCTTGAACGCCACCACTCCAACAATCTCTGGCAGTGTTTTCCGCAACGCCTCAACGCACTGCTTGGCTGACTCGACAGAGATATCGGGCGCGCAGTAAGCCTCGAGTAGGAGCTGAGTGTTTTCCGAATTCACAAAAAGCTCAATTTCCTGAAGGCCGGATAAACGATCCTTGTCCTTGCGACCTAGTTGCCAGCAGGCAGAAATCGCTCGGTTGATCAGAGCCGAACTGATTGGACACTCTTCCACCGGAAGCAACTCATGCGATCCGAATCGGTAGTAGCCGAGCGCAAACTCAGGTGCGGTGCGCACTCTAAGGCGGGTGCGATTGCGATAATTCCAAGGCGGTGAAGGATGAATCTTCAGTTCGACTGCCAGTTCGAGCTTCGCAATGCGAAGGAGATTCTCCTTGAGAATGGCGGCTTTGATTTCGAGCAGATGCTCATAACTGGCGTGCTGAGAATGGCAACCGCCGCAGCGCTGAAAATACGGGCATTTAGGCTCAACCCGATATGGTGAAGCCTGCAGAATCTTGTTGACTCGTCCGCGTGCAAAGCCACGCTTCTGCTGATACAGCGTGGCGTCGACCTTCTCGCCTTCGAGAACGAATGGCAGGAATACCGCCTTACGGCGTCCTTGCTCGTCGGCGGGCAGACGTGTGAGCCCGTCGCCACCGTAAATAAGTTTTTCGACGGTGAGTTCCAAGACTTGATTCTATGTCATGCGGAGCTTGCCGTTACATGTAGAACAAACTCAAGCGGGGTAGCCCGTTCTTCTCCAGAAGCTTTTTGTGGATGTACTGCTTTTGCAGTTGTCCAATTTGCGCTGCTGTCATATTGCGCCGGTAAGGCGCGAGTTCGTGATCAGCCTGAGCTCGAATTGCGACAAGGTCCTCGTCGGGGCTCGATGCCATCAATGCGCCAAAGAGCTTTTCTTCCAGAACCGTCAAGCGCCGCTCCAAATCTTCTAGGCGAGGCAAGGCACTGGCCGATCCCAGTTCAACGGCGATGTCACGCAGATTTGTAGCAGTCTGTCGCGCCAAAGCTTGACCGGACAAGCCTGCGGCGGACGGCAACCTGGCAGCTTCTAGCCGATCTGCATTCCTAAGCAGAAAAGCGATAATTTCGGGAGCTTGAAAGCCACCACTCTCGCGTGGTGATGGATCCTCACTCGCCCCGACAGCCGCCTCTTTCATGTCCTCTGCGGCAGTCAAGACTTCCTGCGCACAATACGCCAAGCTGTTCACTTTGCGAGACTTTGTGGGACGTTTCTCATATCGCTCGAAAGCAGCATCGATCCCGCGCAAAACAGCTTGCAGCGGAATCCCCGCGTCCTTCCAAGTCTCGATCAGAGCCCAGTCGAGCGTCGAAAGCAGCAGAATGCCGCCACGCCGCTTCTGAAACCGCTCTTCTATTTCAGTGAAGTAGTTAAAGTAATTTTCCACGGCAGGTTAGCGGGAACGAACCTTTTTGGACAAAGAGCTCGCAGGGCGTTCCAGGGAGCGAGTTTTCGCTGTGTCATTGTCGCGGAC
>JAOAPG010000086.1 GCA_025462785.1 Acidobacteriaceae bacterium | reverse complement strand
GGATCCCTGGTTTCCAAAAGCAACCCCCAAGCGCGCATAGGCCATGGCGAAATTGGGATCAAGCTGGATAGCCTGTTCGTAGTAGGAGGAAGCCTGCGGGAAATCGCGGCCCATGCGGTGCTCGTCTTCTCCTATTGAGAAGGCGTGAAACGCATGCAGCGATGCTGTGGTGACATTCGTGTAGGGAGTCGATAGCTTCTGAATTGAGGCTAAGGATTCGCCCAGGCGAGCCCGCATTGAGGTCGCCGCGCTGGAAACCGCGGCCAGAACTCCAGCCTTGTCTGTAGCCGTGACCTGCTCGCGTCCGAAAACGTCGCCGGTCGCGCAGTTCACCGCATTGATAGAAATAACGTACGACGTTCCTAACGGAGCGATTGTCCCCGAGAGATATGCCTTAACACCAAGACGCTGGCCGATCTGCTGCGCCAATTCAGGAGTAATTCTCTGATCCTTTGGTTGTCCCAAGTACTGCAGATTGTTATGCAGCTCGGCGTCACTGACAAGTTGAACGAGCGGCGATTGCTCAAGCTGAATGGCCAGCGCCTCCTTCAAAGTGGAATCAAAAACCGGGTCGCCGGTTTGATTGGTAAAGTCGGCAAGGATGAGCTGATCTTTATCAGTAAGCTGTACTGCACTCGGGCCATGCCAATAATGAAGTGCCGCAAGGACGGCAGCAACCAAACCGACAGCTGCAGGCACGAGAAACGGCCAGCGTGTCCAAATAGGTTTGGACCCAAAGGTCGCATCAGAGCCGGACGGAATATGCGGGGGTGCCGCAGCTTCTGAACTGCCCGAGGAACTGGCGGCCCGCACCTTGCCCGAGCTGCTGGCCGAAGCTGCTGGAGCTCCCGAACTCTGCCGTTGCGACGGTCCCGAACCAGAGTCAGACTGGACCGCTGCCCGCGAAACTTCGTCTCCGTTGCTCCGCTTACCGGTTTCCAAATCCCGCTTCAGCCGCAGCAACTCTGACTTAATGTCCGACGCATGCTGATACCGCAGCTCGCGCTCTTTCTCCAGCGCTCGATTGATAATGTCTTCAAGCTTCGGCGGCAGGCTGGGATTCAATCGCACCGGAGTCACAGGCGTACGATTCATGATGCCATCAAAGATCACACCGGAAGTCTGGCCCTGGAACGGCAACGCTCCCGTGGCCATCTCGTAGAGCACCACTCCGAACGAAAAAAGATCGGTGCGAAGATCAAGCGACTTCCCGCGCACCTGTTCCGGCGACATATACGCCACCGTACCGAGCGCAGAACCAGGGCTGGTGAGACGCGCATCGGTAACTCCGGCAGTCGGCGCACTTCCTTCTGTAGGTCTTAACGCGCTACTTGTCTGGTCGACTTTCGCTAGACCGAAGTCAAGAATCTTGGCGTGCCCACGATCGGTAACGAATATGTTCGCTGGCTTAATGTCGCGATGCACAATTCCCTTGGAATGAGCGGCGTCCAGCGCGTCAGCCACGTCGATCGCAACAGTTATCAATAGGTCGAGTTCGAGCGGGCGATTGCCAATCAGATGTTTCAGCGTCTGGCCGTCGAGATACTCCATCACGATGAAAGCACGACCGTGATCCTCGCCGACGTCATAAACGGTGCAGATATTGGGATGATTGAGGCTGGAAGCTGACTGGGCCTCGCGCCGGAAGCGGCTCAGCAAGTTCTCGTCTGCGGTGACATTTTCGGGAAGAAACTTGAGAGCGACGAAGCGGCCAAGACGTGTGTCTTCAGCTTTGTACACCACGCCCATACCACCGCCCCCGAGTCTTTCGATCACCTTGTAATGAGAGATGGATTCGCCGATCATTCCTTCGTAGAACCTGCCTCGCAAACGTTTGGTGCCAAGCTCACGGTGAGTCATCTTAGGGCGCACGCAGAAGCAAAGTCAACGCAGGAGTGCCGTGGAAATAGGTCCGCTGCCACGGCATTTCACCTCTGAGTCCAGCGCCTTGAGCTTTCAATTTGGGTGAGGAAGAGCCCAGAGGTATAATCACCGCGCCATGGCCCTCGCTCCGGGAACAAAACTCGGGCCTTATGAGATAGTCTCGCCCCTAGGTGCGGGCGGAATGGGCGAGGTCTATCGCGCTCGCGATCAGAACCTGGGCCGGGACGTTGCTATCAAAGTCCTGCCGAAAGAACTGGTCTCGGACCGCGACCGGTTGCGGCGTTTCGAGCAGGAAGCGCGCGCAACGGCAGCGCTCAACCACCCCAATATTCTGGCAATTTATCAGTTCGGTACGACTGAGGAAGATGCGCCATATCTGGTCACCGAACTTCTTCAGGGACAGACTTTGCGTGAGCGGCTGAATCAGGGTGAGATTCCGGTGCGCAAGGTCATGGAATTCGGCCTTCAAACCGCTCGCGGCTTGGCGGCAGCACACGACCGCAGCATCGTGCACCGGGACCTGAAACCCGAGAACCTCTTTCTCACGCGCGATGGCGTAGTCAAGATCCTTGATTTCGGTCTGGCCAAGTTGGTCGGCTCCGACGCCGGCGGGCCGCGGAGTTCAGTGGCGACGGCCAGCATCACGGAGCTGGGCATGGTGCTCGGCACCGTCGGTTACATGTCACCAGAGCAGGTACGCGGATTGGCCGTGGACCATCGCTCCGACATCTTCAGCCTGGGCGCGATCCTTTACGAAATGCTTTCCGGAAATCGAGCGTTTCATGGGAAGACGGCTGCCGATACTATGAGTGCAATCCTCAAGGAGGAGCCTGCCGAGCTCTCGGGCACAGAGCGCAATCTTCATCCGGCAGTGGGACGCATCGTTCATCGCTGTCTGGAAAAAGATCCAACGGAACGCTTTCAATCGGCGCGCGACCTGGCCTTCAATCTGGAGTTCGTCGGTCGCGAAGAAAGTAGAAGCCGCCCGGCTATCGCACTCCCAGCCGGAAATGGTCGACGGTGGCTGAGAGCAGCTTTGGCTGCGTTAGCCGTATTAGTGTCGGTGGGCCTTGGATTACTCGCGCAGCGAGGACTGAGGCTGCGGACAGAGAATTCTCCGCCAGTTGAGCTGATGCGGCTCACTGACTTTATGGGCATGGAAGAGTTTCCAGCGTTGTCGCCCGACGGCAAGTCGGTAGCGTTCACGGCCAACGTTGGCGGACGGAGGCAAGTGTGGATGCGATTGTTGGCGGGAGGTTCGCCGCTGCAGGTTACGCATAACGACGCCGACCATCAATACCCGCGTTGGTCGCCGGATTCGTCGTCTCTGATTTACTTTTCTCCTTCGACTGAGCCGGACGGAGAAGGAAAAATCTGGCAAATCCCCGCGTTGGGAGGGACAGCTCGGCCACTGGTCAGCAGCCTAGGCGGCGCTGATCTCAGCCATGACGGCAAACACATTGCCTATTTCCACTCCAACCAAGGAAAACTTGAACTCGCCGTTGCGGATCCAGACGGCTCGAATTCTCGCAACTTGGCGGGTCTTCCGACCGAATACAACTATTCCGATTTGCGTTGGTCTCCCGATGACCGGAAATTAGGATTTCAGCGCGGCAGAACTTTTGATTACGACGTGTTCTATGTGCCCGCTGAAGGCGGCAGCGCACAAGCCATTACGCAAGATAGGAATCCGCTGGCGGGTTTTGCTTGGCTTCCCGACGGCTCCGGGGTGGTCTACAGCTCTTCCCGAGGCGACACCGTTCTGTATTTGCGGACGATGAATCTGTGGTCGGTGGAAACCGGAGGAAAGAACTTGCGGCAACTCACTTTCGGCGAGACATCTTACATCTCGCCGGACTTGGATCGCCACGGCAATCTGGTCGCAACTCGGAGGCAGATCCAGTTCGATATCTGGCGCTTTCCGGTTGACGGCAGGCCGGAAGAAAACGTTCGCAGCGGCGTCCAAATCACGCGCCAGACCGGAACGGTGCAAACACCGTCTGTGAGCCCCGGAGATCATGAACTCGTATATCTGAGTGACAGCGGTGGCCATGGCAATCTCTGGGTATTGAACCTCGAAACCCAGCAGAATCGCGAAGTCACCTTCGAACACGATCCGCAAGTCACGATTGGCGTGCCCGTCTGGTCCCCAGATGGGAAACACATTGCCTACGTGAAGCGCGGCCTCAATGGGTGGAACGTCGACCTCTGGTTGATGAACCCCGACGGCAGCGACGCCCACAAAATATCGGACGGAGGAGGTTGGGCTTGCTGGTCTCCGGATAGCCAATGGATTTATTTTTCGCCGCCCAGCCAGAATGGATTTCGCATAGAGAAAGCTTCTCCAGCGGGTGGCCCGAACTTGTTGGTGCGCGAGGAAGGACAGAAACCTGCAGTGGATGCGGGAGGAAAACTTTACTTCGCCCTGAGTCTGCCCGCTCTGAACGGCTTATCGGACATGCAGATATTAGTAGCCAGTCCAGAGAACGGCTCGGCGCATGAGTTAGCTCGTATTTCCGGATCGCGTTTGTCAAGCTGGCTGTTAATGCAGCCGGTGGTCTCTCCAGACGGGAAGTGGCTCGCGGTGATGCTGACGGATGGACCGACCACGGATCTCTGGGCGCAGCCGACCACTGGAGGCCCGATGCGACGCATCACGGATTTTGGCCGCCAGGCAACATTCATCACCCGGAGAGTTTCCTGGTCGTCAGATGGACACTCGATCTACGCCGCAGTGGGAAACGGCGAGGCCGACATCGTACAGTTGAAAAACCTCGAGCGTAGCCAAGCTACGGAGAACTAAAGAAAAGTGCTGGCCGCAACCCACATAGAGCAGATATAAACAAACATCTCTATCTCCTCAATAAGGAGACCTTTCGTAAGTTGACCTTACACCTTCAATCTTCAATTGTTTTCTCGTTTCTTGAGGGTTGAAGCCTTGTTTTTGAAATTCGATCGCCACAGCCCTCTTTGCGTTTTCAAAGGCTTCGCCATTTTCCCAAACGGCTGTCGTCAAGAAGTTGTTGCGGCTCTCTCCATCTTTTTGTTCGTAAAGAAAGCCCTCGACGAAACCGGGTAAGGTTCTGATAAAGCCCTGTACTTTGCGCGTCTGCTCTAGGAATGCTGCCTTGGATTCTTCGGGAACAACAAATGTATCGATTAAGATTTTTTCCATTTTGTACTCCTTTTGTGCGTCTGCACGATTGTTGACGCTGTCGCCTCTTGGGCTCATAACGTCTCCATCTAATCCCTGATGTCCACACTAGGGGCCGACAACGTCCCACTCCGACGCCAAGACACACAGGACAATATGAAACCAAGGACTACGGAGCTTCCCACAATGCTGATCGACTCCCACAATTCCGGCTTCGCCGCCATGAGCAGGACGATGCCAAGAAAGGCGGCGACTCGGATACCCAGCGAAATCTTCAAATACGGGTCCCGAACTTGCCTGAGCAGTTCGGAATTGATCGCCTTCGCATCGGTGCAAGCCCGGCGGGTGGCACGCATGCGTCTGCCAGTCAGCGCGCCAATCGGTGCGATAAAAAGAAGGGCCCCAACCGTAACTTTCGTCCACGCCAGCGCGAAGGCTGACATTTGCATGGCCAGGTAGACTCCAGAAAAGAAGAGCACAAGCAGCGATCCCATTGCCACCAAAGGCAGGGCGGGAATCGGCTCAATCCAATGGCGCGCGTCGATCAAGTTGGACACTCGTCTCAGATGAAACAGCGACAGAACTTCAATGCTCAAGGCAGCGAACAGGCCTAGCATCGCTGTGAGGTGAACGAACAGAACGAGTGAATAGAGCGTCATGCATTTCCGATTAGTTGCAGACTCCCACGATCTTGCGGATCGAGGAGCGATTCTCGACTGCCTTGATCATGAAATCGGCGACATCAGCGCGCGAAATCGTGAAACCAAAACGTGGCAGATGGCCCTCTCGCACGCGATACTTCGCTGTGTAAGGCTTATCCGTAAGTTCCGGTGGGCGCACCATGGTCCAGTCGAGTTTGCTTTCCTCAAAGACCCGCTCCATCGCAGATGCATCGGCAACCGTCCGGGGAAAAAGCATCCGGCCAAGAAGGTATGCCGGCGGCACGATGGAATCCTTGAACAGGAAAGCCACTGACTCGACCACTACGCGCCCGACTTCGGCATGCACCATAGCGCTCGTCAGAGCGACCGCGAATTGCTGTAGAAGGTGGGCATCAGCTTTCGATACAGGTACTCTTGGACCAAACCCCGACAGAACCGCATCTTGACCTTTGACGGCTTGTTCAAGCTCGGCACTATTGAGCAGATCTCCTTGCATAATGGTGATGCGATCCCGAAACGCCGTGAGTCGCTCCGGCGAGCGAACAAATGCTGTCACGGAATGGCCACGTTCAATCGCCTCCCGAACGATTTGCAGGCCCGTGCCTCCGGTGGCACCCAGTACAACCAGCTTCATGCTCCTCGGGTTTCCAGAATTCCCCGCGCTCTCGGGTTCAGCGCCGACGTAGTCTTGCATGTTGGCTATAGATTACTCTACTGACTAAAGGATGCTATAATTTTTGGCTGTGTGGCGAGAATAAAAAAGCGTCCCTACAAATCACTGGTTCGGCAACGCCAAGCAGGCGACACCCGCCGGCGCATTGTCGAAGCCACCCGGCAGCTTCTGGGAAGCCAAGGCTATGCCGGAATGACCATCGAGGCTATCGCGCAGCAAGCGGAGGTATCTGCTCAAAGCGTGTATGCCATCTTCAAGTCCAAGACGGGAATTCTCATCGAACTTCTCGATCAGTCCACGTTTGGCCCCGAGTACGAGGACGCCGTACGGCAGGCACTAAGCGCGATCGACCCTGAAACTCGTTTGCGGCTGGCAGCTCCGATCGCCAGGCAGATCCACGATGCGCAGAGTGCGACCTTCGATCTACTGCGAGGTGCGGGTGTGGTTGCACCCGAGCTGGCAAAGCTGGAACAACAGCGAGAATGCCTGCGTTATGAGAGGCAGGAACGCATGATTGTTTCCTTGCGCGACGCGGGGCGGATTCGATCGGAACTCGATCACGGGACCGCCCGGGATATCTTCTGGATGCTCACCGGGAGAGACGTATACCGGATGCTGGCGCGCGAGCGTGGTTGGTCTTCTCAGAAATACCAGGACTGGCTGGCCGACACTCTTGTGCGAGCCCTGCTAACCCCCGGGAAGAGCGAACCCAGTTCTCGAAAACGCTAGAACGTAAACGCGATTTCACCGCGGACTGCTCTTGCCGATTGCACAAGATATACCGTCCGATTGCTCTGCCTTCACCACCTAATAGTATGTTGAGTAGTCTGTATACCCTCTGGCATCGCCGCCGTAGAACGTCTTAGGATCCAGTGGGTTGAGTGGCCAATTGTTCTTGAAGCGTTCCACCAAATCCGGGTTCGAGATAAAGAGCGTGCCGAACCAAAGAGATCTGCGAGATCATGTTGAAGCAGCTGCTCGGCGATGTTTTTGGTTAGGCCGCCGGTCAGTATGATGGTGCCTCCAAATCCCTTGCGGAGCTTGGTCAAGAATTGCTCCGGCACTACGGGTGCCTTGTCGAGCTGGCTTCTACGTACAACGTGAATGTACACCGCGCCACGCTTGCGGAGTTCCTGGGCCAGGTAGAGAAACGTTTCTTCGACCTTCGGATCGGGCTTCATATCGTTGAAGCTTCCGTATGGAGCTATGCGCACTCCAACGCGATCGGCTCCGAGTACACCGGCAACTGCCTCGAACGCTTCGAGGATGAGCCGGCTGCGAGATTCTTTGGATTGATTGCCGTACTCATCAGTGCGCTCGTTCACTACCGAGTTCAGGAACTGATCAAACAAATATCCGTTCGCGCCGTGAATCTCAGCGCCGTCGAATTCGGCCTGCTTTGCATTGTGAGCGGCGCGCTCGAAGTCGGCGACGATCTGCTTCAACTCGTCCACAGTCGCAGTGCGCGGCTTACTTGGAGGCACGTTGGCTGGCTTCCCTGTTTCGTCGATCGCGAAGACATAGCTGTTCTGTGGAATCTTGTCTGTGGAACTTAAGGGAGCCTCTCCGTTCGGCTGCAACGAAGTGTGAGAGATTCGGCCCACGTGCCACATCTGCAGAAAAATCTTTCCATCGCGGCTGTGAACGGCTTCAGTAACTTTCTTCCACCCCTCAACCTGCTCTGGCGTGAAGATGCCCGGCGTCCACAAGTAGCCCTGGCCTTGGTTTGAGACCTGAGTAGCTTCGCTGATGATGAGTCCCGCACTCGCACGCTGCCAGGTAGTACTCCGCATTCAGGTAGCGCGGTGCCTCCTCATCTCCCGCCCGTGAACGCGTAAGAGGCGCCATGACGATTCGGTTCTTCAGTGTGATTGGACCGAGCTGGTATCGGTCAAATAGTGACTTCATACGTCTCCCAAAAAGAGAAGTTAGATTCCTGCATTTGGAGAAAAGTTTTCGTCAGGACTTCCGTCGCCCGTGAGGAGCAGCGAAACTGAGTAATTCAGCTACTCCAGTTTTGGTCGTTGGTCAAACTTGCGGTCTGTCCCTGATTGACGTGAGCTCCCGTCATTTCGCCTTCGAAGCTTTGATTTGCTCGACCAGAGTGTCAAGTTCTTGCTGTGAGAGTTTGCCTGCGTACTTAGGCATACGGCCTTTGCCGTCAGTAATGATCTTGCGCAGGTCTTCCGCGGACTTGGAAGTGGTCTCTTCGGAGACAAGCGACGGACCGCCGAAGTGGCGCCCTTCGGCAGTTTTGCCATGACACTTCGCGCAGTTCTTCTGGTAAACCGGGTTCGCGGTTAAGCTTCCGTCCGAGGGTGCGGTTTGAGGATAGGCCGCAATAGCGCATGACAGAACAACAACGGGACGCTGTCTGGGAACGTTTTCACATTAAACCTCGCTATTGATTGAATCAAAGACTTCGATGAGATAGACGACTCCCGAGTCTCGACTATTTTAGTAGTAGTCACGGTTATTCTAAGCTGTGTGTCTACGCTTGCTCCTGTTGCAACGCTTGAGTTCGAAACTAAGATCAAGATTCAGCAGCGATCTTAACGGGCTCGTCACGAGACCCAAGTCCCAACAACGGTTCAGTTCTTCCGGCGAAGCATGGACATATCGCCTTAATAGGCGTTTCTCCCCTGTCATTCCCATTTGCCAGAGCACGGCGTTTCAGGCAGTTCACATCAACCTATGTACTTTCGGAACGGATACAGCCGACTTCCCGTGCATGGCATCTAGTAAGTTCAGCTTTAGACAGGAAGGAGTCCCCTATGCCTGACGATCTGAGAATCACAGTTGATGAATTGCGAAAACGAATGGAAGCAGGAGAAGACTTCACGATAATTGATGCGCGCAATCCACAAGCTTGGCAGCAATCGACCGAGAAATTGCCGGGCGCGATCCGCGTACCTGTGGATGCGCTTGACCAAAACCTTTCCAGGATTCCAAAAGATAAACCCATTGTCACCTACTGCACTTGACCGGGCGAAGGGTCAAGCGCCAGTTTGGCGCAAAAACTACGGGAGCGCGGGTATCAGAATGTCTGGGCGTTAAAAGGTGGACTCGATGCATGGCGTCATGCGGGCTTACCGTTGGAGTCAAAGGCGCAAGCGGCCTAGTGTAGTGGGTGTAGTGGTATTTCAATGACTTACCGACACAGCAGCCTGTCATTTACTACTACTAACGCGCACTAACCACAGGAATATCATCGAACTACCATTTGACCACTATTGAGCTAGAGCCTATAAGGCTCAACATTTTATCTACGAAATAAGCTCTAAAGGACTGATTTTCCCTCACACACCCCCAGGACTATCGTTTAGGCGACCCGATAATCCACATCGTCAGAATTTCAACATCCGTCAACACCAGCAGCAAAAGGAACTACTGTGAAGAATCGCGGGATTGGTAAAGTCAGTGTTATTGCAGTTGTGAGTCTGTTCGTTGCTGGCGCTATGTCGGTTACACACGTTTACCCTGCCTCCGATACGAAAAATGTGATTTCCTGGACCAACCAACGGAACAGATGCAGTAAGAAGGTGAACGCCGTCCTGAACGCATCCTGCTATTCAGGATCAGACATCGGAGCACAGATCATGACAGCGAAAGACTCGGAGGATTGCGCTCCTTCGGGTTGCCGCATTCGCATTCCAGTCTCCAGGACTTGCTATCAGCTTTCCACTCATATCGTTCTTGATAAGTACGTGATGCTGGAGGGAGACCCATCCAACTCAGCTTGTCTGCAATACACAGGCACGAGCGGGAGCGCGATAACACTGGATTGGGGCAGCAGCCATCACTACGGTGCGGGCCTACGTGACCTAGAGATTCTAGGAAAGTGTGCAACGACTGCTTGCAAAGGGAATACTTCGGTTGGGATCGTAGTCGGGCTCAATAACGGCGCAGAAGGTGCACGCATCGAGAACGTCAAAGTTGGAGGAAGCGGGAACGGGTTCTACCAAGGCATTGCATTAGGAAATCCGTACTCGTTCGTTGTGAAGATCGATCACACTTCAGCGTTTGGAAACGCTTACGGCTTCTATCAATCTTCCTCGCAGAATAACGAAAATATCGTGTGGGAAGGGGGATGCGTATGCCAAAACGCATACGGCACCTACCTAAGAGGGTTCGGAGACTTCAACTTCGACCACATTTCTTTCGATGACAACACCACCGCGGGACAGGATTTTAATGGCAGTCTCGTTGTGCATGACACAGCCGTCCACTTCGAAAACGCTGGCCTCGGCACCGGCGCATTTATCAATAGCAACGGAAATACACATCTCACTATCAACGCCAGTTCATTCACCGACGACCGTACCACTGGCACCAGTCCTTACATGGTCAACTACGGCGGGACTGACCTCCAAGCTTCGGGGAACACGATCGGCAGCGCTGGCATCACCGTCGCCACATGGATCAATCCAACCGGAGGGAACACCGTGTCCCTCGTGGGCAACAAAGTCACCAACAATGTTTTGGCCGACGCCTCTGGATCGTGGACTGGAGCGACCTTCGACTGCCCAGTAGAGCCAATGGACTCAACTTGCCTATTTCGTAACTACATCATTTCCACGAATGTTGGCGTTAATTTTATTGAGACTAGCGCCCCAGGATCAGCGACCGGAAAAGACGTTTGTTATGGGGACACCGTCGCACATCAGGTAAAGTGCTCCTACAATAACGGCTCTTTTTACAGCATCTCACAGACGATTGGCTCTGGAACTTCAACCTCCAATGGTACGGCTATTGCACCGGGCACATCCCAAGCGCAGCCCGCCATCACCGTTACGGGAGCGACTACTAGCGATACCGCGGCTTGTTCGTTGAACGCCCCATATCCCCCTAGTTGGCAAACGGGAATAGTGCCGCTGCCTCCAGTGGTGACCGCGAACACCGTGACGCCTTGGCTTTCAAATCCGACCGACCGTTCGATAATTCCAGCAGCCACCGCAATTCGCTGCACGGTCTTACGCTAATACTCAGGGTGATGGAATAAGCGAACCCACTTCGCGAAAACACACTCATCATTTCGACAGAATATCGACCTTTTTGATCGAATTTGTACTGCTCTTATCACAATTCGCATTCGGTCCTTCACAGAGTGTGCTCTCGTACTGTTTGGAATCCTTGTCGATGTTTTACGCTGTCGTGCTTTCTATTGAGGCGGCGGTGAAAGCGCTCGGCCCATCTGCATATCTGCGCCTGCTTCTTTTGCAAGTGGTGCTGCTCTGGAAACAATCCTCCCGAAGGTCCGGCGGGACGAGTTGGAAGGTCTCGATCATGCTGGCTCCTGAAACTCTGATCAAGGACGAAATCCGGAGATTGTCGCGCAATCGCTGCGTAAGTTTTTTAGGAAATAACTGGGCTTTCCGACGAAGCCAGTCGCCGCCGCATTCTGCGGCCGCGCAAAAATATCAAAAAGGCTCGTACGCTTTAATTCAGGGACCAA
>JAOAPG010000071.1 GCA_025462785.1 Acidobacteriaceae bacterium | reverse complement strand
CGCGTCGAAAAGGCGCGCTGGATGGTGGTGGCCTTCCTGGCAAACTAGCAGATTGTTCTGAACGGCAGCCAGAGCGGTGTGAACTGTTCCTGGTAGAGGGTGAATCGGCAGGTGGTACGGCGAAGCAGGGGCGTGATCGGCGGTTCCAGGCAATTCTCCCATTGAAGGGAAAAATCCTCAACGTCGAAAAAGCCCGCTACGACAAGATGCTGGGACACGAAGAAATTCGCGCCATGATCACGGCCCTAGGTACCGGTATTTCGAAAGAAGACTTCGATCCCACGAAAGTTCGCTACGGCAAAATCATTTTAATGACCGACGCCGACGTGGACGGAAGCCACATCCGCACGTTGTTGCTGACGTTCTTCTTTCGTCACATGCAGGAACTGATCAAGCGCAATAACGTCTACATCGCGCAACCGCCGCTGTATTCGATTAAGAAGGGCAAAACGCAGCAGTACATCAAAGACGATCGCGAGTTCGTGAAAGTAATGGTCAAGCGCGCGTCTGATGGACTGATAGTCCGTTACGGCGAGGGTGCGGCGAAGCTCGAAGGCCAGGCGTTAGCCCGGTTCATCACCGTGCTTAATGACTACATTGGATTCTTCGACAAGGTCAGCAAGCGCTTGCGTGATGAAGCTGTGACGGAATTGCTGCCCAAGCTCGATCTTTCGAAGCGGTCTGATTTTGAAGGCGACAAGAACGCTCCTCCGAAGAAAATTGAGAAGCTGGAGAAGAGTCTCAAGAAATTAGAGAAAGAGCGCAAGTTCCAGGAAGTCGAGAGCCGCTTCGACGAAGAGCACAGTCTATGGGCGGTGCGTTTCGTGAGCTCGCAGGGAGCCGAACATTTCATTAATTGGGAGCTGGCATCCACGGCCGAGTATCGGCAACTGCTCTCGAAGTTCAAGCAGATCGAGCAGTACATGGAGCCGCCCTTCATCATTGAAACGTTGGGAAAGAGCGCGGCGCCAAGCGGCACCGATACTGATGCCGAATCTTCGAGCGATGCTGAAGCTGGGGACGGCGAAGCAGTACAAAAGAAAACTGCTCCACCAGCGAAGAAGAGACTCACTGAACCGCAAAGCGTGCAAAAACAAACCGCTCGTGAACTCTTTGATTATGTTCTCGGAGAAGGCCGCAAGGACTACATCGTGCAGCGCTACAAAGGTCTGGGCGAAATGACGTCACAACAACTCTGGGAGACGACAATGGATCCCGAGCGGCGCACGCTCTTGTCCGTGAAACTCGAAGACATTGCAGAATGCGAAACCATCTTCAGCACGCTGATGGGCGAAGACGTAGAGTCCCGCCGCAAATTCATCGAAGAAAACGCGATGGATGTGAAGAACCTGGATATTTAAATTAAGTGTCTCTACTACGGCGTGGGGCGACTTCGAGTCGCCCCTTTTTACTTCCGGAGTTTCCAATACCGAGGGCAGCTTTCCCTACGACGAGCCTATGCGCTGGCCGCTTCTTCTGATCCTAACGGGAGGAAGTACTGGGTTCCTTTGATTGGCTCTGTGACTTTTCTTAGCAATTGTTGTAGGTCCTCGTTTCGCTCGACGAAGTCGATGTCCGAGGTGTTTACGATCAACAGATCTGATGACGTGTAATGAAAGAAAAAATGTTCGTAGGCTTTAATTACTTCTTCCAGGTAATCGTCGTTGATCGCTTTTTCTCCGGGTGCGTTCTTCTTTTTTAAACGTTTCTTCAAGACGTCGGGAGTGGCCTGCAGGTAGATCACCAGGTCGGGTGTGGGAATCTGGTCGCGAAAGTAGTTGTAGTAACGGTTGTAGATTTCCAGTTCCTGGTCGGTGAGATTTAGGCACGCGAAGAGCTTATCTTTTTCGAGGATGAAATCCGTGACGATCGTTTTTTGCGAGCGCGGCCCGAGATCGAGAGCACGAAGCTGCTCAAAGCGGCGAATCAAGAATGCGAACTGCGCCTGGAATCCCGCGCCACGTTCGCCCTTGTAAAATGCTCCAAGAAACGGATTGTCTTCCGCCTCCATAACGCGCTGAGCATTCAGGCGCTCGGCCAAAATACCCGCCAACGTGCTCTTGCCTACGCGGATAGGTCCTTCTACAGCAATATAGCGGGGCAGTTCAAAAAGATTTGCCATTGGCTCGGGGCGTAGCTTCGATAGGGCAGGATATATCGCCAGAGAGCTGAGTGCAATTGAGGGATCAGTAAACCCCTGTTCCTGCAAGCGGTGCAGGTTTTACCACAGCGGACACAGGGAACACGGAGAAAGATTTACAATCGCGCATCATGTTAGGGTCAGTTCTCAGTGCTGCGGGATTGGCAGCAGCGGTTTCTGCTGGATATCAGTCGATGGCCCCCACGGGCCAGTGGTACGGGCAGACATTTGTTGGGACAAATAAACAATCAAAGCAATTGGGACTGACCTATGATGACGGCCCGAATGATCCGCACACCTTGCATTTGTTGGAAGTTCTAGCAAAACACGATGTGCGAGCCACATTTTTCTTGATTGGCAGATTCGTCGAGCAACGGCCGGATATTGTGCGCGAGCTAGCGAAGGCTGGACATGTAATCGGGAATCATACATTCTCTCATCCGCAGCTGATTTTTAAACCTGGAGCACAGGTGCGAGACGAGCTTCTGCAATGCAAGCGCGCGATCTCGGATGCGGTTGGCGAGCATTCGAATTTATTTCGTCCTCCGTTTGGCGGGCGAAGACCGGTGACTTTGCGTGTGGCGCGCGAACTCGGGCTTGAACCCGTGATGTGGAATATCACCGGATACGATTGGAATGCGCCGCCAGCCGATCACATCGAGCGCAAAGTCACAGCACGAGTGCGGGGAGGCGATCTGATTTTGCTGCACGACGGGGGGCATAGAGCCTTCGGTACGGATCGATCGAATACGGTGAGAGCGACGGACCGGTTGATCGCGAAGTACAAAGCGGCAGGACTTGAGTTTGTTACGGTACCGGAGATGATGGCTAAACAAATCTCAGTTGGATCTTAGAACCTGCGTCTGCTTAGATTGTTCGTCAGGAATAATGAATCTGGCCAGCCCAAGATTATTAGTCTTCATGCACTCCACAACAACGTGGTGGCTGTCTTCAGACAAGCTCACATGAAGGGAATCGAATTTATAAGTGGAATCTTCAAAGGTCTTGCCGAGGATTTCTTTTTTCGAGGAAAGGAAAAGCTGACGGATGGTATAGCACTTTTAGCTCTGCGCCATCATGATCAGCAAGTGCACCACCATACCAAGAAATTCTGTACGAATAGTTCCGATTAAGGGTTGCTTCCTGCTTTGGTACGATGTCGCCAATAATGAAAAACATCCCTAAGAGGGTGCATCCGATTAGTAACCCGAACGCGATTGGGACCATTCCGAGCCCTATCAACGTCCAGCTGAGTAACTTCGGACGGAGCGCAAAAACATAAAGACTAAAGTGTCGTAGGCGGCGCAAGCAGCAACTAACAAAAACGCATCCGCTATTAATCCGCGCATTGCCATTTAGTAGATCATAAAAGCGCCTAACCCAAGGATCACGCAGTTCCAAAAGATGAATTTACGTTTTGGTGACTTGTTACAACCAGAGAATTTTCTGCACATCGCCCAGCCATAAATTGGTGATAGCGCAAACGTCGCAATCCATAGGACTGTGAAGAGTTGGAACTCAAAGTCGCGAAATCGGATTTCCATCGGTTAGTGATCGAGTAACCCTGCTACGCAGGTGCAGCCGCAAACGCCTGCTTCGCAGCTTCTATCGTTTTTTGGATGTCTTCTTCGGTGTGTGCCGCGCTCATGAATGCTGCTTCAAATTGCGATGGCGGCAGATAAACTCCATTGTCCAACATTGCCCGGAAGAATCTTCCAAAGGCTTCGGTGTCGGACTTTGCCGCTGAATCCCAGTCCGTTACTGGTCCTTGAGTAAAGAACCAGGTGAACATTGAGCCCACGCGATTATGGCAGATTGGCACACCCGCTTCTTTTGCCACGGCAGCAACTCCAGCCACGAGTTCGGTGCTTAACTTTTCCAGAAGTGGATAGATTTCGTTTTTGTGCTCGCGTAAATAATTCAGTGTTGCCAGCCCCGCAGCCATCGCGAGCGGATTTCCTGAGAGCGTTCCTGCTTGATACATCGGGCCGAGAGGCGCGACGAGATTCATGATCTCGGACGGACCGCCGTAGGCGCCGACTGGCAGGCCTCCGCCGATGATTTTCCCCATGGTGGTCAGGTCAGGATTAATCCCATACAGCTCTTGCGCACCTCCGTAGGCGAGGCGGAATCCGGTCATCACCTCATCGAAGATGAGCACGGTTTTTTCCCTCTGCGTAAGGGTTCGCAAGGCGGCGAGATAGCCGCCAGAAGCCGGAACACAGCCCATGTTCCCGACCACTGGCTCGACGATCACGCAGGCGATCTGATGCTTAAACTTGGCGAACGCTTGTTCGAGTACTTCGAGATCGTTGAAGCGCAGAGCCAAAGTGAATTGGGTGAATTCTTCGGGAACGCCTGCCGATCCCGGAATGCCGAGGGTAGCAATGCCGGAGCCAGCTTTGACCAGCAAGGCGTCGGCGTGTCCGTGATAGCAACCTTCGAATTTCACGATGTACTTACGCTTGGTATAGGCGCGAGCGAGACGAATGGCGGACATAGTGGCTTCGGTTCCGGAGCTCACGAAGCGGACCTTCTGCATGTGAGGGAACGCAGAAACCACGATTTCGGCGAGATCAGCCTCGGAGGGAGTCGAAGCGCCGAAGCTAGTACCTCTGCCAGCGGCCTCCGTGATTGCTTCGACCACGCTAGGGGCGGCATGGCCCAGGATCTTAGGTCCCCAGGAGCCGATGTAATCAATGAGCTCGTTGCCGTCAGCGTCCCATAGATGAGAACCTTGACCGCGCACGATAAATGGTGGATCACCTCCGACTGACCGGAAGGCACGCACGGGGGAGTTTACTCCGCCCGGGATGAATTGCTCGGCGCGCTTTTGTAGTTGACGCGAGATCTCGGTTTTGCGGGGCACTGGGCTCCTATGGCAATGCACAAATATAGTAGCAGCGGGAAATGCCCCGAGCGTATTTTCAGCAATTTCGTGTGCGGAAACCGGAGTAACTCGTAACCCTGACCTAAGTGCGTTCAGCGAGGGGATCGAGCAGAGTGGCAAACTAGAACAACCAATTGCTTGGGGATTCACGGGAAATTCACAATCTCGCAACAGTCCTGCAACACGGAGGGGGTACTCTCTTTCCAGTACACGCCCTTCTAACCGGGAGGGTTTAAAGGACGGCCTCGGGGGGCTCCGGGCTGTCCTTTAACTTTTGTCGTTAGCTTCGCCCGCTTAGGACTGCCTGGATATTTCGTCTCTACTTGAGATACGAGCGGACAATCCCAATTAGCTCGTCGCCGGTTACAACTTGTCCGAAAGTTGGCTTACGTGCTGGGTGAAGCACGTCAAGAGAACGTGCTGCGCAAGCAATTCGGGCCATAAGTCTGCGGCGCGGGCAGCAGAGAATCTTTATTCCTCAATAACAGTCGCTCAATTCGATGCGTCTATGCCGGACGCGGTGTACACCCAGAACAAGTTCTTGTTTATCTTCATAGGTATGCATATCGTGGCCTGGCCCGTACAGGACGAGGAGAGAGACGGAAGCGGACCTCGTGTTAACTATAGTTAATAGTGTATTGTATACGTACGTTTATGCATGCTTGTCAGGTAGCATGGCCCACTGTGCAAACTTGCGGAGGACGATTGCTGATCATCGAGAGAATTCGGCGGGTTTTCCGCCAATGCATAGCTTGGAGCTTCGGGTTGGCAATGGTGACCTTGCTTGCCTACGGACAGTCCGGTTCTTCGCCCGATAAGCCGGAAAAATCTTCCGTGGCGGACGACCCTGCTGTCACCATGTTTCCGCATTCAGCGACGGCGCGATACTGGATATCTGGGCAGGACAACATCATCTTTCAATATCATCCATCTTTTTACGCTAAGTACAGTGGACCGAATAGCCTGCGGCCGCAAGCCGAAGACGCTACTTCCAATGTTTCTACTCTGTTTCTCGGATATCAGCTTACTCATACAACCGAGGTTTTGTTTGACCTTGAGGAAGCAAGTGGCGGTGGACTTTCCGACGCGCTTGGCCTGGCGGGGGAGACGAATCTTGACGTGGTGCGCAATCCGCTACTCTCGAAAGCTCCTTACATGGCGAGGGTAATGGTGCGGGAGATTATTCCATTGAGCAAGGAAACGGTGGAAGTTGGGCGGGGGCCATTGGCTTTGGCGACTCCCCTTCCAGTACGCCGTCTGGAGATTCGCGCCGGGAAGTTTGGCATGGCGGATTTTTTCGACGTGAACAGCGTCGGCAGCGACAGCCACTTCCAGTTCATGAACTGGACGATCGACAACAATGGGGCATACGACTATGCCGCCGATACTCGCGGGTACACTTTCGGAGTTTTTGCCGAGTACCGTGACCGTAACTGGGCATTCCATTTCGGTGAAGCCCTTATGCCGACGGTCGCGAATGGTCCGGATTTGCAGTGGAACCTTCGTCGGGCCCGTGCGGAAAATTACGAACTCGAATTGCATCCGAGGATTGGATCGAATCGCACAACCATTGTGCGGCTTCTTGGATATGAAAATCATGCCAACATGGGTGTCTACCGGGACGCCGTGAAGAACTTCTTGGCTGGGCTAACTCCGCGGCCAGAGATAAGAGCCCATCCTTTGTGGACGAAGGTGAAATACGGTTTCGGAGTCAACATGGAGCATGTGTTCACGCCGGAGTTGCGTGGCTTTGCGCGCTGGGGATGGAATGAAGGCCAGCATGAGTCGTTCGCGTATACGGAAGACGATGAAAGCTTCGTTTTCGGTGCGGACTTTCTTGGCCAGAGATGGCATCGCAAGCTAGACAAAATCGGCGCCGCCTTTGTATCGAATGGGATTTCTGCTGATCACCAGCATTATTTGGAGTTGGGCGGGCTAGGATTCTTACTGGGCGATGGCGGGCTCAACTACGGCCGCGAAACTATTGTGGAGAGCTATTACACTGCGCACGTGTGGCGTGGTCTTTTCATTGGACCGGATTTCCAGCACATTAATAATCCGGGATATAACAGAGATCGCGGTCCGGTGCTGGTTCCGGGATTCCGCTTTCACCTGGAATTCTAACGAAGACTTGTTCCTTCAATTCACGAACAATTCATCGCACGGCGATATTTCTGCAACAAATGGCCGCTACTCTGTAGTTGTTCGACCCCTTCTAACCGGGAGGGCTTTAAAAAGACGGCCTCGGGGGGCTCCGGGCCGTTTTTAGTTTTTTCGACAGGGAACAGGATCATTTCGATTGGGGTTCCAGTTCCGCGTTCAGTTCACACTGCCGCCTATTACTTTAATTGTCCTCTACCTAGGTTCGAGGTCTTGAGTTCGAGCAAAACTTGCGCGGGTGCGCTACTGTATAAGAGAGCAACCGGAGAGAAGTTCTCGCCCTCCAACCCATGGATTACGAGGATGCAATATGAAAAACTCTGCTTGCTCTTCACTGGTTGTATCGCTCGAGTTTCTCGCTTTGTTGGCAACTGCAGCTTTCGGTCAGCAGAATAAACCGAACAAATCAAACCCCGACGTCAGCCGGGTTCCCCGAGAAATCCAAGGGTGTCTCAACGGCGCAAATGGAAACTTCACTCTTGAAACCGAGACCGGGGTTGTTTATCAGGTGAAGGGTGACAACTCTATTCTGAGTCAGCACACAGGCCAGCAGGTCGATGTCGTGGGGACCGAAATTGTGAGCACTCCGAGCAGCCTTCCGGCAAAATCGAATCCGCAAGCTGATGCAAATCAAACTGCCGCCCCGGAACCAATCGCGCCTCCGGCATTTCAGGTCTCGAAGGTGGTGAAGATGAAAGACAAGTGCTACAGGCCGCGATGACGTTGAACGAAAATTATTCTTGAGTCGCGTCTAAATTAGTTGGGGCATTCACCGCTGCTTTATTCGGAAGCAATCCGAAAGCAGCCACTCCGTTCGTGGTTCCTATATAGACCTTGCCGTGAGCAATAGTTGGAATGATGTACTTGTTGCCGTTTCCAAAATGATCGCGGCCGCTCGCCACTTGATTGCTGTTGTAGAGTTCGGCGAGAGTTGTGGCATCGTAGGCGTGCAACACGGCAGGACTGGAGTTTTCGGACGCCCAGACAATTCCGTTGTGAATACTGCGGGATGAGACGCTGGGAGTGGCTCCGGGATATCCGAAGCTGTTGGCCGTTTGCATCACCGGACCTGAGAGTTTGGCCTGGCTGAACTTGAATTGATAGATGGGCTGACCGACTGGTCCGTAGTAGAGCTTGCCATTGAAATAGGCCGGCATGGACCAAATGCCACCGGGCAGAGACGACGAAAGTTCCTGGTAGATGTTGTTGCTGTTGGCGTTGAATTCTCCCATAGACGTGCGATCGACGACGTAGAGGTTGGAATCCTTGCCGGCGCCGACAGCGAGTTTCCGGACCGCGCCCGAAGCATCTTTCGTATTGGGGAGTAACAGCACCCCACCAGAGCCAAGATCGGTGTCGCTGCCGTTCTCTTGCTGCTGATTGTCCATTTCAAAATAGTCGGCCACGCTAAGGCTGCCATTGGCGGTCGACAGCTTGATAAAGCCATTTCCGTAGTCACCGCTACTGGGAAATCCCTTTGCATTCAGAGTGGTATCGAACGAGCCGTTCGCATCGAGAAAGAAGATGTTGCCTTGAGCGTCAGCGGCGAGCCCGGCTCCGGAGCCCCAAATCGCGCCTTCATTTCCGTTCGGAGTTATGTTGAGCACAGTAGTTTGCGCGAGAGTGGTGGGGTTGTAGCCCATGATCCATCCGGTGTAGGGGCGAAAATCGCAATGTGACGCCCACGCCAGGTAAATCACACCCTTTGAGTAGAGCAGGCCGCTGCGTTCTTTGTATTGCGCGGGATCGAAGACTACGTGTCCGCCGGAGCTGTTATCGCCTGTACCTGGATATTTTGCCGCGATTTCTTTAGGGCCGTTGTAGAGTTCGGAGCCGGTATTGACGTCGATCGCGTGCAGGCGTTGATGATAGTGTCCGGAAGAATCCTTTGACATGGCAATCGTGTAAATGACCCCGCTCGAACCTGCTGGACGAACGATCACTGGCGTAGAGGTAATTCCGATTTGGGGAGTGACCTGGTTGCAACCACGATTGTCGGAACTGGTCTCGCCAGATTTGAGCATGGTCTTTTTCCAAATTTGTGCGCCGGTGTCGGCGTCGAGGGCATAAACACTGTCATGTTCAGTCGCGACAACGAGAACATTGTGAGTGCCCTTTCCAGGTATTGTGACTGCGAAAAGGTATAAGGGTTGGGCGTCCACTTTTCCATCAACATTGCTAACGAACAGCTTCCCGAAAACGGTCGAGTTCACGTTACTCGGGTTGAGGATCGTTTCTTGCGCGTAGCTTCCGGTGCGGGAATTGTCGTTGTGGTAGGTCAAGACATCCTGTGAGTGCGCTAAGGAATCATTTGCAAGCCAAATGAGAGAAATCAATAACAGCTTTGAACAATGGAAGCGCGACAGCAGACTTGATGGCATGGTAACGCTCCTTACATTTTCTTAAAACACCGAGGCGGAACTCTTACATGCGGGAACTTGGTACGCCAGGAGAGCAGAATCAGAGGTTTTAAAATCAACGTCTACCCGGGAATGGAACTAGAATTTATTTATGCACGACTTGGGCAAACTGTTGATCGTCTTTGGGGGAATTCTGATCTTGGCCGGAGTCATTTTCGTCCTGCTGGGACGAACAAATATCCCGCTCGGACGACTTCCTGGCGACATTCTTTATCGCGGCAAGCATACTACAGTGTATTTCCCGCTGGCTACGTCTATCCTGCTCAGCGTTGTGCTGTCGCTGGTTTTGTATGTGATTGGGAGATTTAGGAGATAGGAAGCTTTTAGCTCCTAGCTGGTAGCTACTAGCTTTTACAGCAGTGTTCTCAGCTTTGTCGCGATGGTTGGTTACGAATTGCGACGCTTAAAAAAGCTAAGAGCTAGTAGCTAAACGCTTCTTGTGCGGTAAACTCCACTTCATAGTTCATGGCATTTGCCGATCAACTTGGATTCAGCTTCAAGCCGCCGGAGCGCCGCATTTGGACTGTGCGGGATTTGGTTGCCGCCGTCCGCACTCATATTGAGCGCGAATACGCCGATGCCTGGGTGGAAGGCGAGATTTCCAATTTTCGAGCGCACGATTCCGGACATCTTTACTTCACTCTGAAAGACCAGAACTCGCAATTGAGCGGCGTCATGTTTCGCTCGCAGGCGCGACTGTTGCGTTTCCGTCCGGAAAACGGAATGCAAGTGGTTGTGCGAGGACGCGTCACGATCTACGAAGATCGTGGACAGTTGCAGATTTCGGCGGAGTATATCGAGCCGAAAGGCGCGGGCGCGTTGCAGATTGCGTTCGAGCAACTCAAAGCCAAGCTCGATGCTGAGGGTTTGTTCGACTCGACGCGCAAGAAAGCCATTCCCACTCTGCCACGCTGCATTGGTATTGTTACTTCTCCACAAGCTGCCGCGCTGCGCGACATCCTGAACATTCTGCAACGGCGTCATCACACCGCGAACATTTTGATTTTTCCTGCGCAGGTGCAAGGAGAAGCTGCACCGATCGAGGTTTCCGCGGGTGTGCGGTATTTCAATAAAGCGAAAAATGTTGAAGTCATCATTGTGGCGCGCGGCGGAGGCTCGGCAGAAGATTTGGCCGCGTTCAACCATGAAGGACTTGCGCGCGTGATTGCCGTTTCCGAAATTCCGGTTATTTCCGCGGTTGGCCATGAGACGGATTTCACCATTATTGACTTCGTTGCCGACCTACGCGCCCCAACTCCTTCGGCTGCGGCGGAGTTGGTCATTCGTTCCCGGCAGGAGGTTGAGGAACAGGCGGAAGGGCTGCGCTTGCGATTAGCCCGCGCCATACGCTACCGGTTGCTGATGGGTAAGCAGTCATTAACAGAATTGGCCCAGCATGGCGCCTTTGCGCAGATGATGGCGGGCATCAACCAGAGCCAGCAGAAGTTGGATGAGCTTGTCTATCGAGTGGAGAAATCTGAACACAAGTTGCTGGAGCAGCATCGCCGAAATTTAGAGAAAACCTCCGCCGCCATTCGTCATTATGATGTGCGGCGCATTCTCGCAGGCATGCG
>JAOAPG010000067.1 GCA_025462785.1 Acidobacteriaceae bacterium | reverse complement strand
CAACGATGGCTTCGATGAGGCCAGGAATAGTGTATTGCTTGGCTTCGATGTGAACGGGCAGACCGAGTTCCCGAAGAGTTGAAGAAGTCACCGGACCGATAGATGCGAACTGAATGCCCTTAAGCTGCCTTCTGGTTATTTTTCGACCAAGCAGTTCCATAAAATTCCTAACCGTTGAAGAACTTGTGAACGCGACCACGTCAGGGCGACGAGCGCCCCTCAGCGCGGATTGCAGCTGCTCGCGAGATCTGCGAGGCACGATAGTTTGGTAGGCCTCCACCACATCTACCTGTGCTCCAAGCTTGCGTAATTCGTCCGGGATGACTTCACGTGCCACTTTGGCCCGGGCCAGCAATACGCGCTTCCCGGATACGCGCTCCTGTAGGCTTTCGACTACTGCCTCAGCCACGTACTTATCAGGAACCACCTCTACTTTCAGACCCTGCCTCTCGATAGCGCTTTTTGTCGCCGGACCTATTGCCGCAATTTTCAAATGCTCGAAAGATCTCTTAGTTACGGCGAGTTTCTCCGCCCGTTCCCAGAGGGCTTCCACACCATTTACGCTAGTGAGAATCAGCCAGTCATAATCAGCCAATTGTTTGAGAGCTGAATTGAGGGGCCGATAAGATGTTGGTTTCCGAATTTCGATAAATGGAATAGAAAGGACCTCAGCGCCGAGTGCACTAAGACCCGAAGACAATGCACTTGCCTGATGAGGTGCGCGCCCAACGAGCGCGCGTATACCAGCAAGCGGGGCGGAATTCATGGTTGTGCTGGTAACTCCGCTCTGCGTCCATAGACATCATCCAAAATCGCCTCTCCTCCTGATTGCAATAACTTCTCCGCGACTTGCTCGCCGAGCTGCACCGGATCATTCCCGTCTCCCTTCGCGCGGAGTACCTTCGATCCATCCGGGCTAGCCACCACTCCTTCCAGGTACAGCATTCCGCCGTGAAGTGCCGCCGACGCTCCGATGGGAACTTGGCAGCCCCCACCCATCCTGTTAAGTAAGGCTCGCTCGCAAGAAGTCGTCAGACGAGCCGATGCATCATCTAAAAACACGATCTGCCGACGCACATTCTCGTCTCTTGATCGAATTTCTATTGCAAGAGCGCCCTGCCCCGCGGCCGGGCACATCAATTCGACAGGAAGGATTTGTCGAATCAGTTGTGTCTTTCCCAAGCGATTGAGTCCGGCAGCTGCCAGAATAATCGCGTCATACTCGCCAGCCTCGAGTTTCCGCAAGCGCGTATCCACATTTCCACGTAGTGACTGGATTTGTAGGTCGGAACCCAATGCCTTCAGCTGTGCCTGTCGACGCAGGCTGCTGGTACCCACTCGCGCTCCTCTGGGCAACTTCTCTATGCTGTCGTATTTGGTGGAGCAGAATACATCTCGCGAGTCTTCGCGCTTCGGAATCGCGGCCATTTCGAACTCAGGCGAAAGTTCCGTAGGCAGGTCTTTAAGACTATGAACGGCCAAGTCTACGCGCTTTTCAGCCAATGCTTCTTCAATCTCTTTGGTGAACATCCCCTTCGTGCCAACTTTGGATAGGGAGACATCCGTGATTTTATCCCCGGTGGTCTTGATGACTTCGATCTCGACTTGATGACCTTGGTCTCGCAAAAGTTGGCTGATGTGATTGGCTTGCCACAGCGCAAGTTGTGATCCCCGGGAGCCGATTCGCAACAAGGCCACTAATTGTCATCTCCCGAACCAGATTTCGCGGCAGTTTTCTTCTCTTGCAGATTGAATAGCCGCCGGACAAGATCGACCACGGTCGTCGCTTCTGTATCGCGAGCTGCTGTTTTCAAAGTACTAATAGGCGTATGCATGATCTTTTTGACGATTCCGCGAGTAAGCGCGTCAATGGCAAGCTCCTGCTCCAGAGAAAGCGGGCCTAGTCGCCCCCGGACGCGATCAATCTCGGCCTGCCGGATTGTTTCCAGATGATCTTGCAAGGAAACGATTGTTGGCACAACTTCGAGCGTATGTAGACGCGCCTGGAACCGCTCTACTTCAACGCTAATAATTTCCTCGGCGCGTTCTGCTTCCTTACGGCGATCGGATAAGTTGCTCGAAACCGCCTGTTGCAGATCGTCAATGTCGTAAACAAAGATGCCGTCTAGCTTATTCATCTCCGGATCGACATCGCGCGGAACCGCGATATCGATGAAAAACATCGGACGGTTCTTGCGCCGGCTCAAAAACAGCTCGCCATGCTCGCGGCGGAAAATCGCGTGCGGCGCGCCGGTCGAGGTGATCACAATATCGGCGCGGTCACAAGTATCGTAGAGCTGATCGAATAGAATGGCTTGTCCATCGAACTGCGCCGCCAGCTGGGAGGCGCGCTCGTAGGTTCGGTTGGAAACAAAAATGGACTCCGCCCCGTTCGCGATCAGGTGGCGTGCTGCGAGTTCGCTCATTTTGCCCGCGCCCACCAAGAACACTTGTTTCCCGTTCAGAGAACCAAAGATTTTCTTGGCTAGTTCGACCGCGACCGACGCGATCGAGACAGCGGACGATCCAAGCGCCGTTTCGGTTCGAACCCGCTTCGCGACTGCGAAAGCTCGCGTGAGCAGCAAATCCAAGTGCGAGTGAACCGCCCCCACAGCGCGGGCTGACGCATAAGCTTCTTTCACTTGGCCAAGGATTTGCGGTTCTCCCACTACCATGGAATCGAGGCTGGAAGAAACTCGAAACAGGTGTCGAATTGCATCGCGCTCACTGTATTCGTACAAATGGGATTCGTAAGCAGTCGATTCGAGATGGAAAAACTCTCGTAAGAATTTGCGCAAATCGCTGCTGCCATTCTTACTTTGCGCCAGAACTTCCACGCGATTGCAGGTACACAGGATCAGGCCTTCATCGACTCCAGGATGTTGAACCAGCCGTTTCAGCGCGTCCGGTATGCGGGACTCGGGAATAGCAAGCCGCTCCCGCACCTCGATCGGTGCGCTCTTATGGTTCACTCCTATGAGCTGGAATTTCACGATACAAACCTGTGAAGCGTATTGGCAGCCCACGCCAACACTGCTGCAAGAAATGCCCCAGAAGCCAAGTAAGCCGCACGTCGGCCACGCCATCCCGCGTTCCAGCGTGTATAGAGCAGAACGAGATAGACCGCCCACATCAAAAGGGACAAAAAGATCTTAGGGTCGAACACATTGACGCGGCCGAATGTCGTTTCCGCCAAAGTGGTACCCGCAATGAGCCCCAAGGTCATGAACGGGAAACCAAGTAAAAGCGATCGGAAGCCGATTTCGTCAATCACTTCGAGAGCTGGAAGCCGGGAAAATATTCCCCCTACATTTTTGGACTTCAGAGATCGTTCTTGCAGGAGATACAGCAGACTGGCGCCAAAGCTCAAAACCAGGGCGGCGTATCCAGCGAGAATTAATGCTATGTGAGTGAACAGCCACCCTCGATGCACACTCTCGGACGCGAGCAAGAATGGCCGATCGCCAGTACTAGCGAGTAGGGTCAACAGAAAAACCACGGGAAAAACCACGATACCGGGAGATGTAGTGCGATATACAAGAACTACTCCCGTAAACACAATCATGATCAGGAACGCCAGAGCCGATTCTGTGTTGTGAATTGAGGCGAGGCTGATTTTACCCGTTAAGACGATCTCTTCCGTCAACGACACAAAATGGAAGACCATGCCTACATACGCGGCATGCAGCACGATACGATTAAGCCATTCGTTGGAACGTGTTAGTGCTACCGAGGCGTAAAGTAGACCAACGGCGTAGCAAGCGAGCGCAACTCGCAGCCATAGAACAGACATAGTTTAATTAGGCGCCGGGCGACGCACAGCGCATCCACGTGACTGATTATAGACTGCCATGCCTGTGAGGTCAGGAAAGAAGCCTGCGGTCCCATGGAACTCACATTAAGTACGAACCGTCTTCTGGGGGAGACTTGCGCAGGGTCCGCACCAGCAGCTCTGTATCGTCGGAGATGATTCCATCCACGCCCCATTGGGCCAGTCTTAACATCGAGCGCCTGTCATTTACCGTCCAAACCAAGAGCTTCATGTTGGCATCGTGTACCTCTTTTACTAGTCTTTGACTGACTAGAGTCTCTTGCACGATCACATAGTCCACCGGCAGCTGGTGCCAACCCGCTAACTGGCGCTGTTTCTTGCAGATGATTCCGATCGGAATTGTGGCACTGCGGGCTTTCAGTTCCGTTACGACCTCGCGGAAAAACGAGGAAACCACGTAATCGCGTTCAGGTGGATGATCGCGCAGAACTTGGAGAATGGGCGCTTCGAGTCCCCTTACCTTAAGTTCTATGTCGAGGAATACTCGCCGATGATAGCGTTGGATTACATGCT
>JAOAPG010000047.1 GCA_025462785.1 Acidobacteriaceae bacterium | reverse complement strand
CTGACCTATAAGAAGCTTGCCAGGTACGTGAACCCGACTTGGGAGCAGAAAGTTCGCTTCGGACAGTTGCTGGAAAGCTCGAATCGCAAACTGGCACTTGAAACGTATGAGAATGCGTTCGACGAATTGGGAAAACAGAATCGTAAAGCCGAGGCGTTGCAAGTCTTGGAGAAAATACTTGCCCTCGAACCCACGGAGAAAAACCTGCAGCGGAATGGTGAATTGTGTTCCGAACTGGGTGATCAGAAGGCTTCCGCTACGGCTTTCATGAAGATCGCGAACATCGCGATAGCCTCCGGAAAGGACGCGTCTCAATGGATCGAACGAGCCTATACAGAGTACGCGAGCGATATTCCGATTGCGCTGGCCTATGCGAAAAGCTTGTTAGCGCAAGAGCAGGTGGGCGCCGCTATTTTTGTTCTAGAGCCTCATGCGAAGGATGCCTCAACGCAGCCGGAATTCAATGACATCTACGTCCGCGCCCTAATGGCCGCGAACCGGTTAACTGAAGCCGAACCTATTCTCTGGAAGTTGTTCGAGGAAGATCAGTCACACCTTCAAGAGATCGCGAAATTGATCGACCTGTTCATCGACGGCGAACAGGACGTTGAAGCTGTAGCCTTGGCACGAAAACTTGACCAATACCAGCGCCGCAAGGGAGAACGAAAATCCTTTGTAACCATGATGCAGGAAATTGTTGCCCGGCATCGTCCTTCGCCGGAACTGCTGGAGTTCATGAGCGAGTTGTTCAATGGCTCGAATCGCGAGGCCGAATATTGTCAGACGCTCATCAATTTGTTCGATCTTCAATATGGGCTGGGAAACTACCTCAAAGCGGCGGAAGCGTTGGACCGTGCCGCTGAAGTGGATGCCTACGAGACGGGCCACCAGAAGCGCCTCGAATCACTGCGCGGCAAGATTGATGAAAACCGCTTTCAGGTTATCGCTTCACGCTTTACCAGTCTGGCGTCGGCAAACGGACCAGTCCGCAGCAACGAAGAAAAGACTCTGGGTGCAGGAACACTGCAAGATCTGATGCTCCAAGCCGAGATTCTCGTTCAATATGGAATGCGTTCCAAGGCTCTTGAACGCCTGCAGCGAATCCAGGAATTATTTCCGCATGAAGAAGAGCGCAACCAAACTCTGCAGCAACTCTATTTAACGGCTGGAATGACTCCACAGTACTCGCAAGTGGCGTCTGTTCCGCCTCCGCAAGTGGCCGCGCCAGCTCAGGCCGTAGGTCCGGTTCTACCGACCATCGCAGAGATCGAAGAAGCCGCCGAGGTGACCAGCTTTACTCGCGTCTCGGAAATCACGCGCAAACTCTACCGGCAAGGTAATTCTGACGCCGTGCTCTCAACCGCCGTAAACGAAATTGGAGCGCAGTGGAATGTGGGACGTTGTGTTGCGGCGATGCGAAAGCCAGGCCTCACGCTAACCGCGATCAAAGAATATTGCGGCGGCGCAAATCCGGGAGGACAATCGGCTCTGGAAAAGATAGCAGCGACTGTTCAAGATTTGGCGATCAGCCGTGGCACCTTAAGTATCCCTGATGTTCGGAACGCCCCCGAGTTGAAGTCGATTAAAGAAGCGCTAGAAGGCCTGAATATCCGCTCCTTGATAGGGATTCCCCTCTCTGACGGCTCCGATCATGTCGGCATTCTTGTGTTGGGAAATAATTCGCCACGTTCGTGGAATCCCAACGACATTATGGTGTTGAAGACGATTAGCGAGCAGATCGTTATCGCACTGAACAACGCCGGCCTGCGCCGCCTGGTCAAAAATCTTTCCGTAACAGATGAAAAGTCAGGATTGCTGAAGAGAGCGTCTTACCTCGATTTGTTGATGGCCGAGACCAAGCGAGCAGCCAAGAGCAGTACGCCGTTAACGGTATTGCTGATGCGTTGCGGTGAACGGTCGGCTATGTTGAAGGAATTCGGCGAAGCTGCCATCGAGTCAGCCATGCAACGAATCGGCCAGGTTTTCGCGGCGAACGTTCGGCAAAACGATCTGGCCTTTCGCTACGACACGACATCTATCGCCATGGTTCTTGGCGAAACGTCCGAAAAAGAAGCTCTGATGGCGGTGGATAAGTTGCAAAAAATTCTCGGCGAAATCCACGTCTCAGAAAACAAAATCCTGATTCCATTTGCCGCAGGAGTTGCAGAAGCCGTCATCCGACAGGAATATGACGCTGTCGACATCGTAACGGAAGTGATCAATCGAGCCGAACAAGCCCTTGATGCCGCCGTGCACAGTTCGAACGGGGTTGTAGTGCAGCCACCCTCCATTGCCGCCGCAGCAGTGGCATAGACCAGCCGATATCTCCCAATCACCTCGCAATAGCAAAAATCCCTTTTCCGCTGCTACACTGACAAGTTTGGTTCCGCGCACGGGACTCTTCTTGAACAGAGATCAATCGTGATTGCCCAGTCACAGTCAGGTAGCCAATGCTGAAGCCCGGAGACATCGCCATCGTAAGTGGGGCACGCACGCCCTTTGGCCGCTATTGCGGCAAACTCAAAGACTTCACCGCGCAGGAACTAGGAGTCGTCGCCGGCAAGTGCGCAATTGAACGGTCAGGAGTAGATCCCAAGGAATTCGATCACGCTATTTTCGGCAACGCGCAACAGACTTCCGGCGACGGGATCTATGGAGCGCGTCATGTTGGATTGCGCGCAGGTTTGCCGATTGAAACTCCGGCACTGACGGTGAATCGACTATGCGGATCCGGGATGCAGTCGCTGGTGAATGGGGCGCAGATGATCCAACTGGGCGAAGCGAATGTTGTGCTGGCCGGCGGCATGGAAGCGATGTCGCAGGCGCCTTTCACAATTCGCGGGCGCGATGGCTTTACGCTGGCTCCCGGCGGCAAAATCGAAGATTCCTTAATGGTTGCATTGCTCGACAGCTACTGCGGTTTGTACATGGCAAACACGGCCGAACTATACGGTGAGCAGCAAGGCATTACCCGTGAGATGCAGGATGAATTGGCACTGCGATCTCAAAATATGGCAGATGCTGCCTATAAAGAAGGACGGCTGCAGGAAGAACTTGTTCCGGTGCCGCTGAAGAATTCCAAAGGCGAAGCAACTGGAGAATCGCTTAATGAAGACGATCATCGCCGCCCCCAAACAACGCTCGAAGGACTGGCAAAGTTAAAGACTGCGTTCGGCAAAAAGGGCACGGTAACGGCGGGAAACGCGAGTGGAATCGTGGATGGCGCGGCTGCCGTGGTTCTGATGTCTTTAGAAAATGCGCAGAAGCGAAATCTGAAGCCGTTGGGACGGATCGTGAGCTGGGGGATTGCGGGAGTCGATCCCAAAGTTATGGGACGCGGGCCGGTTCCGGCATCGAAGATTGCCCTGCAAAAAGCTGGACTCACGCTCGACTACATCGATCTCATCGAAATCAACGAAGCCTTCGCCGCGCAATACCTCGCCGTTGAGAAAGAACTTGGGCTGGACAGAAATAAAGTAAACGTGAACGGCGGCGCGATCGCGTTGGGGCATCCGCTTGGAGCGACAGGAACGAGACTGGTGATCACGCTGTTGTATGAATTGCGTAGAAGAAAAAAGAAATATGGCTTGGCGTCAGCCTGTATAGGTGGAGGGCAGGGGATTGCAATGGTGGTGGAGAGCTTGGCGTGATTTTAACCACGGAGGAACACAGGGATTCCTGAATTAGTTTCCTCTGTGAGAATCTGTGTCCTCTGTGGTGAAAAGGATTTTCATGGAAATCAAAAAAGTAGGCGTTCTCGGTTGCGGACTGATGGGTTCCGGCATTGCCCA
>JAOAPG010000022.1 GCA_025462785.1 Acidobacteriaceae bacterium | reverse complement strand
TCATCGATAAACACTGGGACGCCGATAGAAGCGGTGCTTTCTTTGAGAAGCGTCTTCCATGGTCCCGTGGAGAGTTTGCGTATGACCAGTAATCTGTTTCCGGTGGCACTTCGTACTATCCATCCTGTTGATGCTCCTATGCTCCGCACGTCTGCATTATCCTCCCAGTGCTGCAGCAATTGTAAGTTGCGTGAGTTATAAACTGCCGCGCTGGTTACAGGAGGTCCTTCTGCTGTTTCCGAGCCTTGGGAAACTGCAATAGTGTCGATAGTTGGAGACACCGAGACGAAGGTATTGTCGTCTAGGCTCATCTTGGCAATCTGCAAGCTTTGAATCAGCCGTCCTTCCATGGAAAGCAATTCCAGCACATTGTCCCGATGCAGAAGAAGATCTCCTGCGTGCGTGACCCGGACTCCAGACCCTTTGCCATGCGTGGGCCAATTAAAGCGCCGCTCAATTTCGCCGTTCTTGAGATTGATGATGACGGCTTTTAGGTGGTAAGGGTCGGTGGCTTGAAACTTGTCGCGAGTCGCTGGAACTGTGCTACTGATACGGCATACGGTGTAGACGAGCAATTCGTCATCTGAAACGAAGTCGGTGCTTGCCACAGGGATGTTGTATTGCTGAAGGTCCTCAGCGCAAAATTCGCTTTTCAAATCGATCGTCCGGATCGGTTTGGGGGATTCGGGAGCTGGCGCAGATGCGTTTCGTGGGAACCACAGACACGCTAAGAAAACCGCAAATGAAAGACTTCGTAGCGGCATTTCCCGCCCATTGTAATTGAACGGTCTCTATAGGAGGTTACTGCTGCTGATCGGGCGTTTGTTCAGGCTGTTGCGCAGGTGATTGAGTGCCTGGGGAAGTAGGTTGGTTCGCGTTCCCGCCAAAGCTGCTGGCATTCCCAAAGCTATTTGGTTGTCCATTGCCCGAAATACCGGTTCCAGGCTGTCCATTTTGCGTCTGCCCATTTATCGGTTGTCCAACCTGAGATCCCTGCATTAGCGGTGGCTGGTTAGGAGTCGTTATCAGGCCGCCACGATCGCTACTTGGATCGTAATAAAATTGCCATTTATCGTAGTGATCTTTCTTGTTGAACACTCGAATGGTCTTGGCTTTGCTGGCGCTGGCAACGCCGACGATTGGCCCTCCACCAAACGTCTGAGCCGATGGACTTCCAAAGCCACCCTGACTGCCGGAACTCGGCTTGCCTGCATTGCCCGAGCTGCTTGAGCTGGAGGCATCCGCAGATCCACCGCCGGCTATGTCCGCACCTCCTGGGGTGTCGTCGCCGGGAGAAGCTTGTGCGTCCGGTTGGTCCGAGTTGTTCCCCGATTGGGCTGGGTTGAGGTTTGGTTGCGCAGTGCCTTGTCCGGCAGCGGCTACCGCACCAACCGCCGCTGCTGGGGCGAACCCGGCTCCGGCGGCCGCGCCCGGATTCCCTGTCATGCCATTTGGAGGAAAGCTTCCGCCGCCCAAAAACGTCATTTGGATGTCGCTCATATGCAGCAGCTTGAAGTCCTTCCCAGTAATCGGGTCTTTATAGGCCTTGCGCAGATAGTGAACATTATTGGTTGTCACCAAATCTTCTATGCGCGTCGGGTAGCGTCCAAATTTCTTGAAGTATCTTCTCACCGCGCGCGTATATTGAACCCCGCGATGAATCATTTCCTCTTCGCGGTCCCGCTTAATTTGGAAAGTAATCGTGGGCACAATTGTTGCGGCGGCGATCGCGAGCAAGGCTACGAACAAAAGCAGTGTAATGAGAATATAGCCGCGCTGCGATTCGCGTTTTCGGCGGACGCGCGTTTGAATTGGAGAATTCGACAACATCTCTTTGATCGCCTTGACGACACGGTGCGCAGTGCACCAAGTGCCGTTCTTAACCTTGTGTCAGGGGAATACTCTGCCTGTTATTGTTGAGAACATCTTCGATTTCCACTGACATAGGGGTAATGCGCAGTACTTTGTAACGCCGATCGACGATGTCTCCTTCAGCTGCAATAAATACATCTTCGCCTTGCGAAAGAAAGATTTTTTTGGATTCACCCGGCTTGTTGGCAAATCCAAAGAATTTAATGTTAATAGGTGGAGGCGGAGGTGGTGGCGCTGGCGAGTCCGGAGCTTTTTGAGAAGTTACTGGGGGCTGAATGATTTTTGGAATCTCCGCTTCAGCCCGGAATATGTTTCTTCCTTTGCCCCGATACTCCGTATCTTCACTGGCCTTCAGCCAGTCGTATCTCAACGTAGGATCCAGCGAGCGAGCCACGTGCGCGGCCTTTTGTTGCGCGCCCGGTCTCACGTGCACAACACGAGCCGGAGGTGCAACGGGCAAGGACGAGGCGGCGGGTGATGAGGTCGCAGCCACCGAGGAAGTATCCCCTGAGCTGAACAACATTCGCCCGATCAGCAGGACCGCAAGCACCATTAGCACAGTAGCTGCGATCATCTTCGTCCGATTTTCGTTTCCTATTTTCACGGTGCTTACGTGCTCGTAGTCTTTAAATACGTTTCCAGGTGCATGCGTAGTTTGATGATGCCACCTTGATCACTGCCTATTTGCACGCTATCCACTAAAAAGAACAAGCGGCTTCTCTCCAGAGAATTGATGAAGTGCATCACCTGTAAGTAGTCGCCGGACAAGTCAGCATCGATAGTCATCCGATCCAAGTCGACGGCTTCTATATTCGCATTCTCCTTGTCGTCAGTGTTCTTTTGCGAGTAAGTAACTCCGGCCAGTTTTACGCCACTATCAGCAGCAAGCTTACCGAGATCGGCGGACACAGTCGAAGTTTCTGAGGCAAAGCGGTTCTGATAAAAGTCGTCAATTTGCTGTTTGGCAATGGGGATTTTCTTGTCCAAACCCCTTAGTGGCTCAACCTGCCGTGTTTTCTGCTGCAGTTCCTTCCAGAGCTGGTTCATCTGCTCATCACGGGAGTGTTGCGATCCAATAAGTGGTGAAAAAAGCAAAGCTACAGCAGCCGCGTCCACTACAAGCAGAGATCCGATTGCGATTTTCAGCTTTTGCCGGGTTTGCCGGAGGTCGGGCATTATTGAGCACCTCCGTGATCCGAACTTTTCATTTCAGCAGCCCTATTCTCAGAAACCCCGGTTTCAGGAACATAAACCGCCATGATGTCGAACTCCACCGCATCCGTGACGTTCTGACCGGGAAGAGGGAAGTGCTCTTTTTCGATGTATGTACGCCTGAACCGCGGCGAAGCTTCCATTTTCCTGACCAGTTCAAGCGCGTGTTCATGAGAATCCCCGCCCACGACTAACTTGAGCTCGAGTTGATTATCGGTATTCGTCTCCGGGTGAATGGAAACAACATGCATCCGTGCAGGCATAACGCGTTCCAAATCTTCGAAGACTCTGGTCCAGGAGAACGCCTTACGCTCGAAAAGATCGTTCAGGAATTGCGAGCGGTCGCGTGTGCTGCGGTTCTGGGGAAGATTCAGGAGAGCCTGCGCCTGGGCGCTTTCCCGATCCCGGTCGGCAATCTGCGTTTGCCGTTGACGGATCAGGTCGCGATCTTTACGCGCATCTGCGTATCCGGTAAATGTCAAATACAGCAGAATTAACGTAAGAATACCGATTCCAGCCAGCGCTCCGCCCCAACGCAACCAGAAATTGCGCACATCCTCGTATGGATGACTGGCGAGATTGATGTTTACACGCATATCAGGAAATTAGAGAGCCCACGACCCCAGCCATTCTCCATTTCGGTACCGCACCTACTCCGGCCCCCAATTGCGATGAAGCTACCAAGTCCCGAACCTCTGCTCCCGTTTGTGCTCGAAGCGCAGGTGCCGCATTGCCGGTTTCCGAGATGCCAGCTACATAAATCTGATCAATGTTCAGAGAATACGTATCCTGAAAAAACACGATCGAAGGATAAATATCCTCGGCTAGTTGTTCGCCTGTGACGGTGACGCCACGAGTGTTCTCAAGCGTGCGAAACAGAAGAAGCTGTTGCTTATCAAGAATCGCGATGCTGGTGGTGCGAGTATCAACCTTCACGACAAGTGTGGGACCTTTCGATTCTGCCGCCCCTAAGGCCGCCAACATGGATGGCATCACTATCCCCGGGGTGTACCCAGCTTCATGAAATATGGATTCATAGTCTTCGATTACAGTGGTGAGGGCAACTGCGGCGATGACCCGCACTCCGCTAGTCGCCTGCTGCACATGATAAGAGACCTTCGCCTTCTCCACGTCGAACGGGAGGGATTTCTTCAAACGGAAGCGAACCACGCTTTCCGCTTCCTGATCCTTGGCAGGAAGTGTATCGAAATCCAGCAGCACTACACGGACTGCAGCATCGGGAAGAACCGCAATCACGTCGCGCGAGCGGGGCACCACACTGCCCAGCGTCTCTCTTACATTCTGCAAAACGGAATTCCGTTCCCGCAAATTGAGCTCAACCAAATCCGGCACCACGCTGCCGGGCGCAAGTTCGTGAGTCGCGCAGGCTTCGACCGAACCGCCGTCCTCTGCAATTCGGCCCGCGACAATGCGGTCCGCCGCAATCTCACATGCCAGCTTCGGCTTAGACCTTGATTGGAATCGGGAACTCATGATTTAAGCAGTTAAACAGCGCACTTCTACTAGTAAAACTCTCCCATATAAGTAAATGCAATATCTGGAAGGGCACTCATCCTATTGACCGAATGGGCGAAATGGATACGCCACCAGGCTCCTACCGCATGCTTTCGATGAATGTGACCTTGTTGATTTCTTTCAGCGTAGTCATGCCGAGTCTGACCTTATCCAACGCGGATTCGCGCAAGAAACGCATGCCTTCCTCCCGCGCTGCGCGTCGGATCTCCGACGTCGGCTTCTTAAGAAGAATCATCTCCCGAATCCGGTCACTCAAGTCTAGTAATTCGTGGATCGCGCTTCGTCCCCGGAATCCCGTGCCAGCGCACTCGATGCATCCTTGTCCTTCATAGAAAGAAACTTGCGACCACTGGTCAGGATCTAAGCCGCTTGCCTCGAGTACTTCTCGGGGATACGTCACAACTGAACGGCAGGACTCGCAAATAAGTCGCACCAAGCGTTGTGCCAGAATGCAATTCAACGCGGAAACAAAGTTGTATGGCTCGACGCCCATGTTCAGAAACCGGCCGATTACGTCTACGACGTTATTGGCGTGCACCGTCGTGAACACTAAGTGGCCAGTGAGAGCGGATTGAATCGCTATCTGCGCCGTCTCCGCGTCGCGGATTTCGCCGACCATGATCTTGTCAGGGTCATGACGCAGAATGGAACGCAATCCTCGGGCGAAGGTTAATCCCTTTTTTTCGTTTACTGGGATCTGAGTAATGCCGCGGACCTGGTATTCGACCGGATCTTCAATCGTAATGATCTTGTCTTCATCCGTCTTGATTTCATTGATGGCCGCGTAAAGCGTAGTTGTCTTTCCGCTGCCCGTAGGTCCGGTCACCAGCACCATGCCGTACGGTTCTTTGATGTAGCGGCGGAATCGGCGCAGGTCGTCTTCGTCGAAGCCTACAACATCGAGAACCAGCTTGTGGAACTTCTCACTCATCGACTCTTTATCGAGCACGCGCAATACGGCATCTTCGCCGTGAATGGATGGCATGATGGAAACGCGGAAGTCGATCGGGCGTTCCGGCTGTCCATACTTCACGCGGAAACGTCCGTCCTGAGGAACGCGACGCTCGGAGATGTCGAGCTCGCTCATAACTTTGATACGCGAAATAATGGTCGAATGATGCTCACGTGCAATAGGTGGCATGGCTTGCGTAAGCACACCGTCAATGCGGAACTTGATGGAAACCGAATCATCACGAGTCTCGATGTGGATATCGCTTGCTCTGCGCTGAAGCGCCGTAAAGATTGTCGTATCCACTAAACGAATAATTGGGCTGATATCGCCCTGAGCCGTGAGTCGATCAATGGAGATGCTCTCATCGTTTCCCGCTTCGTCTTCGCGAATTACGTCCAGCGTGAATCCTTCGCTGGCATCTTCGAGGACGCGCTTCGATTGCTCTGTCTTCTTGAGAATCTCGGTAATCTGCGCGAGGGTTGAAACCTTGGTTACGATGCGTTTGCTCAACAGCAGGCTGATCTCATCGATCATCATCAGCTGGCTGGGATCGGCAATCGCTATCGCCAATCGGCCGTCGCGAGTCTCTTCTAGGGGAATGAAGTTATAGCGAAACATCAAGTGAACGGGTATGGTCGAGAAAAGATCGTGCTGCAACTGGAAGTCATGCAGGTCGATAAATTCGCAGCGGTAACGGCGAGCGATATCTTGCGCCTTCTCCAGTTCACTGATTTTGGCAGCCGGAGCCGCCGGCATCGCGGGCGCGCCGTTTCCACCGTTTACCACAGCCGTTTTCTTATCAGCCATACTAGCCATTTCAATTCACCTGTACCGCCGGCTCGCTCTGCCTTTTAATGAATGTGAGATCCCAAGGTAAAGATCGGCAGATAGAGAGAAATCAATATCCCGCCCACAACCACTGCCATAACTACCAAAATCAGAGGTTCAATCAAGGCCATAGCCGCGCCCAGCGCCGTCTGCACATCTTCTTCGTAAAATTCGGCCACCGAATTCAGCATTGCGGGCAAAGCTCCCGTCGATTCACCTACTTCAATCATCTCTACCGACAAGTCCGGAAACATGCGTTGCGCTTCGAGCGCCTTCGCCAAAGGCTGTCCTTCACGAACCCTGACCGCAGCCTCGGCAATTCCATTCAAAATTCGGCGGCTGCTCATGGACGCGCCTGCAGTCTCAAGCGATGGAACCAGCGGCATGCCTCCAGTTAAAAGAGTTGAAAGCATACGGGAGAAGTTTGATACCTGATACTTCAACCAAATATCGCCCAACATTGGTAGCTTCAGGATGGTCCCGTCGATCGCGTTTGCACCGCGGTCTGTATTCTTCCAGCGCACCAGTCCCACAAGCAGCAGAACAATGCCGACGACAATGTAAAGGGCATATTTCTGAGTAGCCAACCCAATCGCCAGCATCAGTTGCGTAATGGAGGGCAGGTCCGCTCCCATATCCTGATAGAGCTTGGCGAACTGAGGTACCACATACGTCACGAGAAAAATCATCATGATAAAAACAACGCTAACTAACAGCGCCGGGTATACAAGTGAGACCGCTAGCTTCTTTTTGAAAGTTAAGGCCATTCGCTGAAATGCGATGTAACGGCCCAGGACCTCTTCCATGTTGCCGCTTCTCTCGCCAGCTAACAGCGTTGTTGTGTAGATCTTTGGAAAAGCGCGCTGCGTAGTAAAAGCCTCAGAAAGCGATTCGCCACTCTTCACCCGGTCGCGGATGTTTTGCAGAACGCTATGCAGGTAAGCATCTTTCTGCCGCTTTATCAGCAGATCCAGAGAACTTAAAACCGGTAGTCCAGCCTTAATCAGAGTCAGAAACTGCTGGTTAAAAATCAGGAAACTGCTCTGCTTCACCTTCTTCGTACGACCGATCTTCCCGCCCGAGAGCATGCCGCGCGGCTTGACCCAATAAACCAAAAAACCTTGTTGCGAGAAGCGGTCGCGAACCTCGGACTCCGAGAATCCGGTCTCGACTTGCTGGACAAGACGTCCACGTTCGTCCGCTATTTTTACGACGAATTCCGCCATACCTGATTCTCTACAACGCTCCGCTCACCGTTCAGTCTAACATCCGGTTTGCGTCCATACTGGGCCGGAATGCACTCCACTCGTACCGCTAGTAACTTCCGCAATTTCAACAAAGTAATAGACTTTACTGGCCTAGATCGCCCGCCACCACTTCAACCCCATCTGGGGGCGCAAAACGGAAAAGCCGGTCATCCACTACAACGTTTTCCTTCTGATCACTGAACTGGTACTCGGTTACCGAACCATCCCGTTGCTCGATCACAAGGCGGGAAATGTACCTTTCCGGCGTGATTTCCAGCAGAACTTCATTGACCCTGTCCGCCAAAGCCTTAGGCACGCCCCTCAACATCACGTCATTAGCACTCAAAGGCTTTACATCTGGAGCTAAAGATAATCCTTGCAACTCTTTCTGCAGCTTGGTTTTACCTAACATGAATGCTAGTGGGGATTGCAAGTCGTCCAAGTTGCGCATCGAAGTTTTCCTCGCCTGCTGGTCCCCAGGAACGTAGAACCAGGCGTTCTTGCCGTCGCCAAGAAACAGTTTCTCTCTTGGAGAACGGTATTCCCAACGCATCTTGCCAGGTTTTTTAAGCCACAGAGTCCCGGATTCGGTTCGTTCCATTCCTGCACCCTTGTAAATCTCGACAAATTTCGTCTGCAGCGTGCGCAAGTGGTTGTAATGATTATCAACGTCCTGAGCCAAAACGTGGACATCAGGTGCGGACCTCTCATTCGCGAGACATATTGTCGAGAGAGAGATCAAAACCATCCACGCAATGAAAGTTAAATGCCTAAGTGAGCGAATGTGATTAACCTCGTGTGAATTAGATGCCTTTGCTGAACCCATTTTACGCAGTGGAGGAGCAAATTACAGGCGCCCCTTTGACGAGCTCTTTACAAAATTTTCATATCCCGTTCACAGCTCCTTTTTATTTCCGGTGTGTAATAGGCCGTCGTCTGCTCGGCCGAAAAATAAGGAGACACACTGTGCAAAAAATATGGAATGCTGCGTTGTGCGCAGCCGTAGTTTCAGCTGCACTGGTCATACCCGGGCTCAGCTTTGCCGATGGGAACGCGAACAAAGTCAATCACATCATTGTCGTCATGCAAGAGAACCATTCATTCGATAACTATTTCGGAGCGCTAGCTTACGCGCCCGGCAGCCCATATCACAACGGAAACGGCACGTGTTCGCCAACTGACCATCAATGTGTTAATGGTCTGTCTTGCACTGTAGACGGTTCCGGCAATTTCACCTGCTCCAATTCGAACGCGGACGACGATGGTTCCAGGGTATTCGCGTTTCATGACTCAAGACGGTGTGTCTCGCCTGACCTCAATCACGGCTGGTTCCCCACTCATCAGGAAGCCAATTTTCTGAGCCCGAACCAATCACTGACTCATTTTCTGAGCGATGGCTTCGTGCGAGTGAACGATCTCACTGAACAGGTTGATGGTCCCGAAGGCGCGACCGACGACCAGACAATGTCGTTCTACAATCAGGATGAGATACCGTTCTACTACAATCTCGCGCAGAATTTCGGGATCAACGACCAGTACTTTTCTTCCGTTCTTGGACCTACATTCCCGAACCGCTCGTATTTCATGACCGCAACTTCGTTCGGTCACTTGACCACGAATGATACATTTCCACCCCCAGGTGGTTACAAACCGATTACCGGGACCATCTTCGATCTGTTGGACAGCCATGGAGTCACATGGGCTGACTATTTTCAGGATGCGCCGCAAGGAGCAAGCTTCCGCCTTTTCGGCACGAGTGGAGTCGATCCGCACTTTCTGCCGCTCCCAGTTTTCCTCGCCCAAGCCGCGGGAATACCAGGAGCAGGACCTCTGCCATCAGTGTCGCTTGTCGATCCCAATTTCGGTCTGACAGGCAGAACAAATGAAAATGATGAACATCCGCCGACCGACATTCAGCGTGGGCAAGCGTATGTCTCGCAAGTGGTCAACGCGGTTCGCAATGGGCCGTTCTGGAAGGACACAATCATATTCATCACCTACGATGAAAATGGCGGATTCTACGATCACGTAAGGCCGATCATGGCGCGGCAAGGTGGGGCATTAACGCCTGACGGCATTGCGCCCGGACAGTGTGCTGATCTTTCCAATCCTCCGACTAGCGAGCAGCCCGGCGGCGGAGCGGAATGCGCGCTCAACCCGTTAAGCCTTACAGATACAAGTGTCCTGGATGCCGAAGCGCTGTGCCCGGCGCTTACAGCAGACCCGACTGGTCCGTATCCCGCGCAATGCGCGAACTTCAACCAATATGGATTCCGGGTTCCGCTCATCGCGATTTCACCATTCTCCAAGCCGGGCTATATATCCCACACAGCCGCGGATCACACCTCATTGCTGGCATTTATTGAAAAACGTTTCCTGACAATCAATGGCCAGACTCTGCATTTAACGAGTCGGGATCAACATGCAAACGGGATTGAAGGTATGTTTGACTTCACCCACTCGCCCTCGCTGAATACACTGGTGGGTCAAGCTGCACCGCCGACTAACGACTGCACGCCTCTTCAATAGTGAAGGCGTCGGTAAACAAACCTAAGACCCTGCTAGCTCTATTTTCCGCTAGCAGGGTCTTAGACATCAGTTTCGCTTACTTCAGTATTGTTCGCGTATATCGAATACTGATGTGTGCTTGAGACTTTTTTGAGCTGTTTACTTTTCGCGAGCACACCCTCGAGCAGAGGGTTGTGATAAAGCACATAAACAGGCCTTGGATATTGCGTAAGAGAGTCTTCTAGATTTGAAATCAGCTGAATGAAGGCTGGCTCAGGTAACGGGTTGAACAAGTACAACACCATTGCTTCAGGTGGAAAAACAAACTGCCTTGCATCCTCCAATACCGTTTCGATCGCAAAACATTTCTGCGAATCGCTTTTATAGCTGAGTACATTTTCTTCAGATACCCGGTGCAGATCGGGAAGAATTTCGAGTCCAATAATGCGGCCAAAAGGGAAGTCAGAAGCCATGAGCAGCGTGCGTCCTTTACCGGAGCCGATATCAATGAATGTGAATTTGGAGAAATCAATCGCAAGAGCTCCTAGCATTTCGCGGAAGAGCCTCGGCTCGGTGGGCTGGTAGGGCGAGTGGAACAGACCTAGTAGACGATTTCTCCACGAAACAGTTGCGCTAGTGGTATCAACGCGATTATCCCAGTCGTAATCGATATCCCCGTAACGCTGTTTGTGGCGCGCGGGAGTCGAGTCGCGAATGAATTCCCAAAGCTTTGCCCCGAGGTGCTTCAGAGTTGGCAAGAGCCCATC
>JAOAPG010000002.1 GCA_025462785.1 Acidobacteriaceae bacterium | reverse complement strand
GTCCTTTCGGTAAAGGCCTACCCGAATGGTTTAAACGCTCACCCGAATTCAGGATGGATAAAGTGACGGCGCCTGTTCAAGTGGTTGCATCGGGCCGTGCAAGTTTGATGTTTGAGATGTTGGAACCTTATGCAGCTCTTCGTTACCTCAATAAACCAGTGGACCTCACTGTTCTGAGGGAAGGCACCCATGTTCTCACAAATCCAGCTGAACGCATGGCTTCACAAGGCGGAACGGTGGACTGGTTCCGATTCTGGCTTATGGACGAAGAAGATCCTACGCCCTCTAAGTCCAAGCAGTACGCGCGTTGGCACTCGCTGCGCGAGTTGCAGGAACACCATACAACCCCCTCCCAGCAGGTAAGCTCTGAAGCCGTCGATTGAGTTCCGAATATCATCCGGAAGCTAACGAATTTGCCCGATTAGCAACTTCAATCCTGCTTCCTGCACAAATGTACACCCGACTTTTGAATTTGGTGAGCAACGGCTGAATGAGCTTCTTCCGGCTGCTCGCGCAACCGGAAGAAGTTTCGTGCAAGCTTCTTGCGTGTGAATGGTTTACTTACTCAATGGTTTCAGCGGCCGCAGTGCCGGGAGAAACCGCGCCGTCCAGGATCTTATCCTTACTTCCCTGGATCATGACGTTCGCATCGCCCAGTACCGCGAGCTCGGGTTTCGTATAGTTCATGATGTTCACCTCCTTTCCTTTGAGAATGGAATACTCCGGTAGCAGAACTTAGTTCAGTACAAAAGTGCTTATTGTTCCGGGCTTCCCACTGGCAGGCCCGATCGCTGCTGTCGTCCGACTTGTCAAATCGACTCGTTCATCATTGCCCCCATCCATGTAGCGGCCCCCTACGGAGGAGGCAAGATCATGCCTTGTGCGACCAGGTCCCTCAGCCATATCTCTGCGGAAAGGCAATTGAGCAGCCGAAAGAAATGGGAGGAAACACATCCGTTCTTCGCGTCTTCCATGGCGCGCTGAAATTGGGCCTTTTTGATCCATCCCAACCTCGCAAGGAAGGGCGAGCTGAGCATACGTTCTAATGTGGTCCAATGCTTCTCGAGACCCAAGATGAAACAACGGCCCAGGCCTGATTTTGTCCGTCGCGACAAGATCGCTGGGGGCAGAAAACCTACAAGAGACCGCCGCATCAATGAACGCCGTTCGCCAGGCCGAAGTAACTGGTCAGTCGGAATATGCATGAGAAATTCCACAAGCGTCTGGTCGAGAAAGGGATACCTCGTCTCGTACATTGAGGGTGGAGTGCGGGTGAGTTGTCGACTCAAGGTCACGAGCGTCTGCACGGAATCTCGAAAGCTGGGCGGCCAAAAAAACGAGCCTTGCACGGCCGACAGTTGGCGTACGCGCATCCTGTACCTTCGAGCAAAGGTTTCATTTATCCAGGGTTCGGCGTCGCAACCCGTTGTTATTCTCGCGCGGATAGCGGTCGGCAAGAGCAGAGTAAGGGAATCCAAAAACAATTGCATCCAAGGACGTCTCAGGAGGAGACTCCAGTCCATGAGCTGTCTTCCCAAGTCTCTGACCCGCAATTGTTGAAGAAGATCGGCGCTTTGCATGCAGGGGTCTAGCGTATTTCCGGTAATCTCGTCTCCACCCATGCCAGAGAGCGTCACACGATAGCGATATTTCAGGATGAGGTCGGACCTAATTGTCTTTACTTCTTCTCTTTCTCCGAACCCTGGTGTCGCAGCAAATTTTCGATACTTAAATACAAGGGAGTCTCCGAGCCCAAGAATGGCAGCATGGTGACCGATGCGGCCTCGCCTTTCTTCGACCTTGGTGTAATAGAGAAAGTCCTCCTCATCAGGTTCGGAGCGATCTGAGACAGAGAATGTGTCGAGGGAAGGTGCTTCCGCTCCTTCCCGTGCCAGAATATCGTCGGCCATGCAGACAATTGAAGAGGAGTCCAAACCACCGCTCAAATCTGCGAGGATCGGTGAGTCGGTCCGAAGTCGGCGGCGGACTGCTTGGCGGAAGACGTGGCAGAAGTGTTCTTCGTATTCCTTGTCAGTCTTGTAGCGTATCTTGAGTCCGGGATTGATGTCCCAAAATGGGCGAACACTGACGTTTAGATTGTGTACGCGCACGAAGTTGCCGGGCGGGACAGAATGGATCTCGCGATAGGGTGTGAGATTCGCATCAGGCCACAGAACAAGATAGCCAGCGAAATATTCCTCGCACAAGGTGAACTGACTCCCAGACAACACCAGAGGAGCGAGATGGCTGCACCAAACGAGCATTCTCCGGTTCGGATAGTAGAAAAGATGGCGGACGCCGGCATAATCTCGGGCAAGAAACAGCTCGTTCTCGGTTGGGTTCCACACGGCTAATGCCCAATCCCCAATCAGTTTTGCAAAAGACCTTGGTCCCCAGCGTTCGAAGGCTGCCATCGCTATCGCCACATCAGTGCGATCCGAAGTTAGATCGGCGCTAAGTTCTGAAATCAAATCGTCTCGATTGTCGAGGCGCCCATCCCACGTCATCGATTTCCCGGTGCAGGACGCTTGCGGCTGGTGTTCAACGCGAGACTCGGGGGTCGTGCAAAATGGGCGGTACAACATTCCGACTGGACCATCAAAGTACGTGGCCTCGCCGTCTGGTCCATAATCTGCCAGTCTTCGACTGATTTTGAGCAAGAGCTGTCTGTCGACTGGTCCTCCGTCAAGGTTCCAAATTCCGGCTTGAACACTCATTAGACAGACTCCTTAGCAGCGTTCCCAAACACCATAGATTTTCTGCACGTCTTTGCGCTCATTTATCGCTCGGTCGCCGACCTCAGTCCATGCGTGAGCTTTGAAAGGTAAGTTCTGCGCACCGAACACCATCTTTGCTTGCACACCGCAATGTCTTAGCAAGCAGGTAGTGACCAGTGAACGTTGCAGGCATAGCACACGCTTTGGATACCAGACACACGCGTAGTTGACGGCGTTGCAAACGCGATCAACGGCATCCTTTGGCGCTGTTGGTTGCGCCGTTCTCCACCTGGTGACGCAGCGATGCATCCTTGCGAAATTGCGACCTAGGCCTAGGACATCGAACGCCAGAAGTCCAAGCAGGGCCTTCGGAACTAGGAACTGTGTTCTCCAGGCTTCTTTGCCTTCGCCCCGTCGCCAGAGCCTCGTCCGGAGATACGAGACGAGGAGAACGTAGCTGCTCGCATGTCGCGTCATGAACGGACAACTAGTTGCCATTGTGAATAATCCCTGCTTGCTTCAAAGATTTCAGGAACTCGCCCACGTCCACCTGAGCGACGTCATGAGAAACACAGAAATGTTGCATGATTGCGTCAATGATTTGTGATTCAGTGTCGCCTCGCTGAAGGCGTTCGAAAATGAAAGATCCTGTCACATTGAGGCGGAGGACTCGGCCGCGCTGGATGTCGAGCACAACCGCGCCATCCTGCCCAAGTGTGGTTCGCACCATTTTCGATACTCTGTACATTGACTGCCTCCCGCGTCAATTACCGCGAGAAATGTGATGTCTGCAAGGCACTCTTGCACCTCCTGAATGAGCAGGCCAGAAAAAGTTGGGAATTTTCGAGAAACCAACAGGAGCGCAGAAATCTTCCTGTATGTCAATGAGTTGTCTAAGAAGCTTTTGCCAACCCGCAATTCAACATGTGCGCTTTTCCGCCCTATTCCACGGATGTTCTAGGGCTCGGGCGTTGAGGATGTGTGCTCTCTCGATAGAAAGAGGTGTGCCACCGTAAGCGCCGTACCATAAGGGATAGCTAATCGTGGCGTGCTCCATCATCCCTCCTCGCTGGACGCTGAGAAGAGCGCCTCGACTCCTACTGCCTGCCGCTCCGCTATGCTCTGAGCGACACTGAAACTCTGCGATTTCGCCTTCAAGAGAAGATCATCTGCGGACAGACTGGTGACATAGGCTCGCACTTGAAGGTCGGCAAAGGAGACGCCTTGCCAACCCCAACCATCGCCTCCGACGTGCGCGGCACAATGTTCAAAAGGAAGGCGGCGTTCACAACAGAGCCGTATTCCGAGTCCGGCTCGCCATGTCCGAGTCTTACACTCCGCAGGTCCCGGTGACTCAAATGCAAGTTATTGTGGAACTGCGTATCCCATTCAACCCAATCCTGCGGAATCTGGAAAATGACTGATGAATGAAGGTGGATTGTCCCACTATTCCGGGTTGCGAATCGTCCCGCATTCCCGATGCGCAGATCGACTTCCGTATAGACCTTCGCGCGCCAACGTTATTCCTGCTGTCGCGATGATCAAACAGATGACAGCAAAACGTCCTTTCCGTTTGGTTTCCTTCCGAACCTCTGAGTCCTGAGATCGCGATGCTGAAAAGAATCGCCAACGGCGGACACAATGCGCGGAATCGCACCCATGTTTTACATCGGGACCCGCAAACGTTGTGGTGGGTGCGCACAAAAAGCGCAATGCACCAGTTCACCCTTGAAGTATCTTGCCATCCACATGCATGAGCCTGCCCGGCAACGCGCTCGCGACTTAGTCAATATTTCTGCTTTTGTTGACGCGCAACATACGGCTCTGCGTGATTTCAGCTCTGGATGTCTGAGCTGGATCTCATCCCCTCGAATTCCTGAGCAGGATACCGAGACGATCGAAGGGATTTGAAAGCAGAAAAAATCTGACGCTAGGCTCACCGGTCACATTGGGACGGAGATCACCGTAGGTTAGTTACTGAAGTGTAGAAAGAGGAACTAAAGATTAAAGCAGATAGTCAGCGTCGCGTTATCGTCATGGCACGGCAATGCTACTGATTCGAACACCATAGCCCTGTCGGCGTTCGAAAAGGCACGACAAAATCGCTTTAAGGAGGTACACATGAATAGACGCGCGGCGTTTGTGCCAGTAGTGTCGGTTGTCTTTTGGGCTTCTCTAGCAGCTTTGGTTGTCCTTCTGGCTGGATCCTCATCTGCGCAGAACTTTGCCTGTCCGGCCGGTCAGATCGACATCATGAAGTACTTCACTCTGGACGAGACGAGAAGGCCCAATCAGTTCATGAGTGGAAGCCCGAATCCGATCTATACCGAAGTCTATCCGAACCAGGACTTTGCGACGTCTGGCTACTGGTTTTGGCTGAAGAGTCCGAGCGCACACGGGTTCGATGTTAAGGCATTCGACCAAAATTATGTATACATGCGGGCAACCGAGCTGAATTGGACCGATAACAGCAGTTTTAAGCGTTTCATTCATGACCTTCCGATCGCAGCCCGATGCATCACCTCGGGGAAGCCTGGGCCAGAGATTAAGGTTGCGGATACCACATTCAACTATCACCAGTCCTGCGGAGCATACAAGTCGGGCACGATCGGGACAGCTGTGAACGACCTTGATCCTCCGATCCTCATGAACGCGTCAGGAAATCTAGGTCAGGTATGGACGCGCGTGCTGCACTACCATTATGACTGCGATCAAAGTTATCAGCACTGCGCTGATGAAGAGCAATTCTATCTTGCGAATGGATATGGCTTGTGGCAGTGGAAACACTACAAGAATGGGGTACTCAGCAAATCAGCTCTAATGAATCGCATGCAACAGGGCATCACCACCCAAACATTGCCATGCCGAAATAGTTACCGGTAGCCAACTCTGGACTGGCCCCCTGGCAAAAAAGCAATCGGGTCCGTTCGCAGGGATGATCCTCTTCCCGCATCTGTAGCCGGCTTATAGGATGCCCCTTCCAGGCTGCAGAATGAGGCCAGCGGCGGCGAGATCGCCTGCTGGAAATACTTCTTTGTGCAGGTCGCACCCTCTACATAGGTCCGAACACGAACAGTTTGCTAGCTGTTCCCACGTATACCTTACTGTTCACAACAGTAGGAACTGCAAATTTCGCGCCGACTCCGAGCCCGGCGCTCCGATATAGTTCCGTGCCCATGTTGGTCGCGTCGTATGCATGCAGGGCGACAGTGGAAGAGCGGTCGACAGCCCAGACAATTCCGTTGCTGGCGCCATTGGAGGAGACGACAGGCTGCGCACCGGGAAAGACGAATTCGAAGCTGCCCGTGGAGGTCGGGGTAGAAGACAATTTGCCCGTGGTCGGGTCGAGATGGAACGCCTTGATTACATCATTGCTCCCGGTAAAGTACACGTTTTGCTGCCAGAAGGCTGGGGTCAAGAAGCAGCGATCTGGAGCTTGTTTCCCTGTCGTTCCTCCGACCTGATTATCGACCTCCTGGATAATCTGGCTGTTGTCGCCGGACTGGAATTTCCCCATGTTATCGCGGTTCAAAATGTAGACGGCCGGGAACTTCCCGCAACCGATGATTTCGTGGGGGAAAGCACCTGACTGGTCCGGGACGAGCAGCACACCGCCCGACCCCAGATCCTGGTCATCGGCCGAAAGCGTAGCTTGGTTAAAGGGAGTGAAATAGTCGAGTAAAGTAAGGTTGGGGCTTAGCTTAACGAAGCTGTCGGAGAAGTTGGAGGTGCCATCCCAGCTTCCGTTGCTGGTCAGAGCATAAACATTACCGCTCGAATCTGCGGCAATGCCTGATCCCGCCATCCAGATCGCACCTTCGCTACCCGTCGTGGTGGCATTCCATACTCCCACCTGCGCCAGGGATCCAGCGCTGTAAGAGAAGATCCAGCCGTGATACGGCTGGTTATCTCCCTGAGAACCAAAAGCAATGTAGACGTTGCCATTAGACAACAAAAGCCCCGGCCGCTGTAACTGTTCTTTGGGCTGCCAGCCGGATGCGTTGATTACCACGGGACTGCCCCCTTGCTCCTTGCCCGTAGTAACGTTCAGAGCATGCAGCCGGAAAACTACGTTGCCGTTTTCAAGGGTCTCGCTCACCACGTATAACGTGCCTGAAGAAGGGTCGATCACCGGGGTTCCAGTGATCCCGATCTCGGGATAGATTGTGCTACCAACCAACGATTGTGGAACGGTGCTAGCTCCAGGTGGGATCAAGCTTGTGTGCCACAGAGCGGCGCCGCTCTTATCAGCGTCGAACGCATAGACTGAATCGTGTTCGGTCGCGACGAAAACCACGTTATGCGTTCCGCCCGCAATCGATTGATTTGCCAAATAAAGAGGCTGCGCGAAAACAAATCCATCAACCGAATCGCTGAACAGGATGCCGAAATGTGTCGAGTTCACGTTGGTCGGAGCGAGAAATGTCTCATTCGGCTGCTGCCCTGTGCGGAGATTGTCATTTTTCCACGTCGTGTAATTAAGAGAGCTACCACCGGAAACGGTGACGTTAGCAGACGTCGTGTACACCTGAGCCGTCGATGGATCTGATGCCTGCACTTCGAGCAGATGCTTCTGGCTCGCCAATGAGACCGAGGTATCGAATACGTTGGTGTTCAACTCGACCGTCCCTGCAACGTGGTCCACCAACAGCTTCTTTTACGACGCGGTGACCGTCCCGTTATAGGTGGCGTGGACGTGCACCGGCGAACTGACTGTCGAATTATTTGCAGGGATTTCAATCGTAACCGTGTTCGGCGTTGAGCTCTGGATTGTCACCGACGCGCTTGCCGAATTGTTGTTGGAGTCTGTCGCCGTAACACTGAAGATTCCGGTGGTTGTCCCCGCTGTATACAGACCGCTACCGCTAACGGTCCCTCCCGTCGCCGACCAGGTGACAGGTAGACCGCCACTGTCCGTCGCTGTGAACTGCTGCGTTTGACCCGTCTCCAAGATGACGGAGGCTGGGCTCATGGTTATGGTTCCACCAGAGGGGGTCACCGTGATCTTCGTCGCGGTTGTGTAGACTTGGCCTGTGGAGGGATCTGAAGCTTGTACTTCTATAAGGTGCGCTGCACTCGTTAGGTACAGGCTCGTGGTGAAAGAATTTGTATTGTGTTGGGACAGTGTAGCGACATGGTCTACCCAGACCTTCATGTATCTTGCGATGACTGTTCCGTTGTAGGTGGCGTGCACCAGCACGGGCGAGGGCAAGCTCGAACCGTTTTTTGGGTTCTCAATTGTGACCGTATGCAATGGCGCTATTGCCATCTTGGCTGTTGTTTTGTTCCCTCTTGTATCGGTTGCAGTAACCGCGAACGTTCCTGTGCTCGATCCTGCGGTGTAAAGTCCCCCGCTGCTTACCGTTCCGCCGGTGGCCGACCAGGTAATCGAAGAGCTCGCGTTATCCGCAGCCGCGAACTGCTGCATACCACCGGGCGGCAGGCTCGTCGACGGGGGATTTACGGCCAAGGTTGCCACAGTGATCTGTGCGGCCGTTGCGTATATCAGACCGGTGGAAGGATCAGAGGCTTGCACTTCGAGCAGATGTGTCCCGTTCGTTAGCGCTATTTGGGTGTCGAAGGTGTTTGTATTTTTCTGAATCGTTCCGGCAACGTGATCCACCCAAAGCTTCATGTAGGTTGCCGTTACGGTGGAACTGTAAGTGGCGTGCACGTGGACCGGCGAGTTGACCATCGATCCGTTGGCAGGGCTGACGATGGTTACGGTTCCTGCGTATGCCGACGAGCTGGACGCAAGACAGATGAATGCCGAAAGCGCATTTTTCATCTTCCTGCTAACTGCTCGGGCTGCTACATGTGCATGAGTTGAGCGTGTAGTCTCCGCGGGGCCAGAGGGAGAATGAGAGGCGGAAATCATACTGCAACATCCTTCCAAAGCGGACATATAGATGCTGCTGGTCTACTCTGGCGTTTGTTCGTATTTCGTAAATATTTCCGGATCTCAGATGCCGCAAGGGTTGCGGCTCGGTAATGAGCTTGTGTTTCTCATCTCGCGAACCGGATTTTGCCGCCCTGTGTGTACGGCATCGTACATACCATCAAATTCAGCAAGTTGCTGTTACTAATGCAACAGAACCGGATTTTTGGTGAATCCTTGCACGGCACCGAACATACAAATGGTGGTGAACAAGCTACCGTGTCTCATGCACGGAGCCAAATTTGCTCCGGTCTGCGCCTCTCGGAATTCCTTTGAGCTCGGATTTGCATCTGGAAGAATCTCGGCCTGTGGTATAAACGCAAAATTATGCGTTTCGTCGAAATAGTGTGCTTGTCCGCCTTGATCTCGGCGAATGCAGCCGCACAAGGCTTCTCTTGTCGTGACGGTGGGATAGACGTAATGAAGTACTTCGTGATGACTCAGGATAAGAGAGCTAACCACTCCCTCGACGGAAGACCCAATCCCATCTACACGAAGCTATTTCCCAACCAGGACTTCGCACCGACCGGCTATTGGTTCTGGCTAAAAAGCCCCAAGGCGCATGGATTCGACGTCAAGGCATTTGATGAAGAGCGTGTTTATATGCGGTCCACGGAATTGGAGTGGAAGGACAATCGCACCTTCAAACGGTTCGATCACGACCTGCCGATTGCCGCCCGCTGCGTTACCGAAGGAAAGCCGGGTCCCGAAATTAAGGTCTCCGATACCAGCTTCCACTATTTCTCCTCCTGCCGCCCCTACAAAGTAAGTACGATCGGAACAGCAGTCAACGATTTGGATGCGCCTGTGGAGATGGACACCGGCGGAAACTTGGGCCACCTCTGGACTCGGGTCCTGCACTACCACTACAACTGCGATAAAGACTTCGACCACTGCAAGGACGAAGAGCAGTTTTATCTCGGAAACGGCTATGGGTTATGGCAGTGGAAACACTATAGGCGAGGGGCGCTAGCCAAGGTCGCTGTGATCAATGACTTAGAGACCGGCACCACGGTTGAGACCCTTCCTTGCCCGGAGAGTTACCAGAAATAAGCTGTGCTTTTTCAGCCTGCAGCAAGGCTCGGGCCCGGCAGTCAGCCCGCCATCCCCGTCCAAATATGTATTCCCGCTTCGCCCAGCCTTGCAGCCGGCACGCAACCGCCAAGAGTTCTGAACAATACGTACTACTCGCGCGTGGATCTCACAATGTCCGACGAGACGTTTTGGAACTTCTCATTAATGAAAATGTCCTTAAGTAATCTTGCTTGACGCCCTTCGAATACGTAGGTTGGACTCGCACCAAGGAATGGAGGCTGTTTTGGCGTCTGGAAAATTAGTACGCGCGCTCGCTATGTCAGTATCTCTGCTTTCGTCAACCATCGTTTTTGCGACAGGCCTGATCATAGTCTCTCCTGCCAGTAACCATAGTGTAAGTTCCCCCGTACGTGTTGTCGCACAGTTTCCGGGTCCCACGCAGATCGATTCCATTATTGTCTCGGTAGACAACATAGAGGTTCGCCAGGCGGAGTCAATTACACCGCTCGATCTCAGCATCCCGATGTCCGAAGGAAACCATCTGTTGACGGTCAAGGGTGTGCGACCAGATGGGAGTGAGGTTTCGTCTTCACAATGGGTGAATGTCTCGGCGCCGACAGCAACGGCGAGTATAGCCAACCCCTCGAGCTCGCTTGTCTACGGCAACATTGAGGAGAAATCGGGCTGGTATATCTATCCAGACCAAGGCAACCCGGTGTGCAGTGCAAAGCCCACCCTTGTTCCAACCCCATCTTTGGATGGAATTTCTGGGATGTTTTATCTTGGCCCCAAGGGCCAGTTCAACAACTGCTTGTGGCCAATTCTGTTAGGATCCAGCTCCACCGCCACGCACTTTACCCTCGATACGCACTACCGGCTCAGCAGCCCTGCTTACCCCCAAGGAGTCGAGTTTTCCTCTAACAAGCACGTTGGCACACAATGGTATAAATTCTCGGTGCAGTGCTCGTACAACAAGGGAATCTTCAGCGTGTGGGACACGGCCGGGGGGCGCTGGTCACCTACTAACATTCCATGTAAGAGGCCGGCGCTGAACAGCTGGGACCACCTCACAGTCAACACACAAATTACTAACGGAAAGGCTGTCTTCCTCTCATTGACTTTGAACGGCGTGCAGTATCCCATCAATCAATCGTTTAATCCATCCCCTAAGGCAAGCTCCTACAGTTTTGGCGTCCATTTTCAAATGGATGGAAACCGCGCGGCAAATGCATATTACGCCTGGATTGACGAGCTGACGTTTACAGCGTGGTAGGGCTCGGTGTTTTTGCCAAGGAAGACTGTTGCCTGTGGATTGCGGTTATGGCGTTCACACTAAACACACCCCATTCCCGGTACAAAGCGATGGCAACCGTCAGATCATCATAGCTATCAAGGTAGATCCAACGCAGACCGTCCAACAAGCTTTTGGACAATTGGTGGCCAACGGAAAACATTTGCTGGAAACGTTATGAGCAGCAGATAATTATTGTGCCTGGCTACAGCTCCCGCAGATGTGACTGTTGGAAGATGCGTTTGACAACCTGATTTGGCCCCGCTTTGATACTTAGATTTGGCCCCACCTCATTAAAAGGATGCCTGTCCGGTTCGGCAAAGGTCTTGCGGTTCCAGCCAGGATGGGGTTGCAAGGGGAAGGAACGGCGTTTGAGTTCCTTCCCTTGCGCCGCGCTATAGAAGCAGCCGCTACGATGCTTTCTTTTTGTGACGCGCCTCCCGGGTTCTGCGAAAGCGATAGGACTCGGCGCCAGTTTCGATGATGTGCGCTCGGTCTGTGATCCGATCCAGCAATGCCTTGCACAAGCGAGGATTCGGGAACACTTGCGTCCACTCGGGAAACGGTAGATTCGTGGTCACGATCAACGTGGCCCGAAGCAGTCGTGTTGGGGCACCAGCTCGGCCACTCTGGTAAACGCCGTGACATCTTGCGCGGACTGACTCTCATCGGTAATAAGACCTTTTGCTAGACGTGTGATCGCAAGGGTCCGTGCATTAGCCACATCCCGTCGTAAACAGCCCAGAAGCAGCGAGCACTCCTGGTTGGAATACGCTTCCAGAACTGACATGACGAACACAGAACGTTCAAATGCATTCAGGCCCAGAACGCGAGCGAGGTTGGGATTCGCTTCTAAATCTACGGGCACTTTTCTCTTCGACCGCCAAAACATTGCCCGATTCGCTTCATTTTCGTCGTTCAGCCGAGGGTCAAGCAACCGGATTGCATTCTGGATGATGCTGCGCCGAGCCCATAAATGTGCCCACTCTTTGAAAACGGAATTTGTGTTCAAGGAATCGCCTATTCCTGACACGAAACATTGCTCAGCCTTCTCAGGATCTGCGGTTAGCAGGAGCGATAGTAGGTACAGGCTGGCCATCTGTTCGTCGTAGATGCGGCAGAAATCAGTGCTGGTAGCATATGGTTTCGATCGTGCGTCCTTGTAGTTTTGTCTCATATCTGCTCCTTCTCCCCTTACGGACAGAACGATCGGTGTGCGCGCCGCTCCAGTTATTGCGCGGTCTTTACGTGCCATTTGCGTCACAGGTTCTGCCGGTTCACGACGTTTCAGCGTTTTCCGAGATTACTTGACATTCCTACCGTTGAAGGTCTCCCGCCTGATAGCTGCACTCTTTCATCAATGCGTAGGAACACCGGGGTATTTACAGGAAGCTCCACGTTCGATCCTCGAGCGAAAAAGGCCTCGTATATGTTCATGGCCCCACCGAAATAACCGAAACCCATGGCGGTCGATGCCGATGCCTGCGCTGCACCCGCACCGAGTAACCCGAATCCTCTACGCCCTTCTCCTGCTCGTGACCAAGCAGTTTTATTGAGGGTCGAATCAGCAGCCGCTCTGGAGGGACCGATAAGCGAGAGCGGGGCTCGCACGCGAGAAAGAAGCGACGTCGTCGCCTTTACGTGTCCTTCCTGCCCGACCGCAAGCCGTTTGCCACCTGGCGCCTCGACCCCCGCGACTGTTGCGTTGATTTTAGCCAAGCTCCCGTCAGGCATCTGTGCGGAGTGAAAGGAGAACAAAAGTTCACCATTCTTCTTCATCCAGCCAGCGGCGCTGGCTTTGTTGACAGTGCCTGCGAGCTTTGTGCCTGCCGGATAGAGCAGGACGTAATCCGAGTTGTAATACGGTCTTGACACTGCTGCTTCAATCGTGGCCCCGCGTGCAATCATCTCCGAGTCAAGCGGTGTCACTAGCCGGATGTGAAGGTAACCGTCGCCGAGCATGGAAGGAGCGTCTGCGGGCTCGAAGGGCGCTGTTGTTCGAATAGCATCGAGTAGCTTTGCATCAAAGATTGTTCCTTGATCCAGGTAATCGGGGTGATAAGGCAAACTCGTGATGGCAGCCTGGCTTAGTCTTTGCAATTTATTGGGTTCTACGAAAGGTGTAGCAGCATCTTTCATCTTCTGGCGAATGCCCGGACGCTGCGCCTTGGAGAGATATTGGGCCGTTTGCACGTGATGAATCCCAATGGTGGTTTCGGTGCGAACCTGCACCGCCGCGCCATCGGCGAGCATGATCTTATCGAAGGTCACATGGACTGTACGCGGGGGTGTGAGATCGCCGCGCAAAAGCTGACTTGCACGTCCGGGGGCTCTGGAAATAGAGGAGACATGTCCTCTGAGTGTCGAGCCTTCAGGAATTGCGAGAGTCGTTCCGGCGTAAACCGCTTCGACCAGCTTTGCGGTAATTGGCTCGCCTACCTTGGTGATGCGCACGCCTTTCTCGAGTCTGCAACGAAGATCATTACCCGATGCAACTACAACCGTATTCTGTGAAGCTTGAAGTTTCTGGGCAACCGTCATTCTTACAGTAGCTACGCATGAAAGGGAGATAAGCATTGCTGCGATTTGCGATCTCATGGAGCACCTCATTTCGTCTTGACAGCTGCACCGTTTTGCTCCAGCTGAACGAATGCGCAATCAGTCATGGGCTTGAGGTTATTTGGGATCGAGTGATGACGCGGTTAGGATCTGTGCATGATGTGTAAGGATTTGTACTGATGTCGTGCTTCGCAAGTTCGCAGAGCGCACACGAGTGTTCGCGGAAATCCGGCGTTCGAATTAGTCCATCGATTGAGAGCGGCAGGGTCTAGCGGGATTGCTACTGCGGGGAGGTAGGCTTCTCAGCGACAGCAGGAGCGAATCGATCCCTGTCATTCACCCCCCTCGGGGAGAATACAGCAATTCTGGGATGTGTAAGAAGGCTGGCATATGCCACGTAAACCTTGTGCGAAAACGGGTCCACGGCCAGCGTATGTGCTCCGTAGTGGGTATGTATCTCCTCGAGCACCCGATATGCATTCGGGCTGTCCTGCTGAATCACCGTAAATTTTCCGGCTCTTCCGGCCGAGTAGATTCGGTGGAGAGTTCGATCGAGCGCGACCGAGTCAGGACCTCCTCCAACCTTTAGGGAGGTGATGACCCTATGCGTCTCCAGGTCAAACACGATTAACGTGGCGTTTCCGGAGCAAACCGCAAAAAGTCGTCGCTGCTCGGAATCAATGGCCATTCCAGACGGTCCTTCGCATGGAGCGAGAGACCATCGCCCTATGACGGAGCGTTTGCCAACATCGATTGCAACTATTGAGTTAATGTCTTCAAGATTTTGATAGAGCAATCCAGTTTGCGAATCTAATGCGGGGAATTCTGGCTTTCCGGGGAGACGTATAGTTCCAACCGTGATGCGCTTCTCAGGATCAATCAAAGTTGCAAGTTTTGCGTCTCCGTTCGCTACATAAATGAGTTTACTTGAGGGGTCGTAGAGTATGGCGTCCGCATCATCCGCCACTGGTATCTTCCCAAACTGTTGAAGAGAGTTTGGATCGAAGACATCCACCGTGTTTTCTTCGCTTCGCGTGATGAACGCGACGTTATGTTCCACCATCAGCGCGACTCCGTGAGCTGCGCCGCTTCCCGGCATCTCAGATACCGAACTGAGCGACGGATGATTCGGGTCTAAATCGACTTTGAATAACGCACCCGATGATTCACTTGTGACGAATAACGTGCTGCCCTTTAGTGTCAGATAGTCGAGAACATTGAGCCGTCCACCTCTCGGGAGCTCAATATATCCCTCGAACGTCATGAACTTGGATTTGCTTGGTGTGCCTGGATAAACAAGATACGCGAATACCACTGCTAAACAGGCGACGATCGCGGCCGCAACGGTCGCTGTTATTCGAAGACCTCTTTTTACGAATCTGCTCATCTTGCCCCCTTAGAACTTTCTACTGCTAATTGGTGCGGCCAGTAGATTGGGCTTTCGCTACAAATGTTTTGCCGATCCACGAGCCAGGTTCGTCAGCTAGAAAATCGGTCCGCGGAGACTACCTCATTTCCCGCCAAGCTGCTGCAGGGCTTGGGCGATCCTTGTCTCAGGCGCTACCGATTTGAAGTCGCTGCGAACTTCGTCCTGCTGTTTGTTAATCGTCTTGAACAAGATGAATCGTCCGTTGATGTCGATCCTCGATGAACTCGTTTTCCAAATACCCGGAGATACGCGAACTCTAGTCAGGTTTACGGTCCCGCCTTGCTTGAGACGACCGACCACTCCGTAACCGTAATCGACCGGTTGTATGAGGGTTGCAGAAAGCTGGGCTAGCCGCTTCTCCTGGAGGTCCACGATGATGATGCCGCTCATGGCATGAAGCGCTCTCTCCTCATAGGTCTTTGGCTTGTATGCTGGATTAGGACGGAAGGCAAGTTTTTCCAAGCCTCCTTGACTCCCTTCATCTTCGAAGAGGAATGCCTCAGGAATGACCCGGAGGAGATCGGCGGCTTTTGCTACGTCGGCGTCATGGTCTTTTTTAAGTTGTGAGCCTGCCTTCGGGTTTTGCATCAAGTTGCGGAGTCGATCGTAGTCTTGTTTTCGTTCGGAAGGCGACGGCTCATGACCATCGACCGAAACCAGGTGACGGATTGGACCGTCCACTGTCTCGATTTCTTTCTCGATATACACGTGCCCTTCGGTGCGCCGTTGTACCCCGCTTGACCAAAGAGTTTTATGTTCGAGCTGATGGCGCTCGTTCGAGCAGGCCTCAGCTATCAGTTGCTTTCCGTCCTCCGCCGACCGAGCAGGCAAGACTGACAGGAAGCAGAACGCAATGAACCAGAGGCGTTTGGCAGGAGAGAACGAGGTTCGCAAAATCGTCATAGGAGTGAGGACCAGTAAAGTCATTGAAATACGAATAGTCCGATTGCTTACACTCGATCATCTATGTAAGGAGAATCGCTATACGAATTGTAAAAGACCAAAGTGTCCACGCAATTTGACTCATGAGCAAGATACTGCAGTTCACGGTTTCCACGGGGTAATTTTCAGGGCGGCGCATGGGCAGTGGTGTCAGGAAGGGTTTGCGCAGCGTAGGGATTTGTAAGCGCTGGCCCTTTGTGGGCGGCCAGTGCTGAGAACGTCAGAGTTTTTCAAGGTATTATGGATAAAATCCGCTACATCAGTCTGCGGGGATACTGAGCTTGCACAACTCGAAAGGCGTGACACAGCGATCTAACCCACGTCTTCTGGTCGTGGACGACGACCGCGACTTGTGCCATCTGGTAACACGATGCTTGGAACCGGAAGGCTTCACCCTTTCCGTTGTCCATACCGGGCGTGAGGGAGTGAAGATCGCGGTGGAAGGCACTCATGAACTGATCGTGCTCGATGTCATGTTGCCGGACAAGAAGGGCTTTGATGTTCTGCGAGAAATTAGAACGCACGTCCGAACGCCTGTCCTGATGCTTACGGCAAAGGGGGACGAATTCGATCGCGTCTTAGGCCTTGAACTAGGTGCCGATGACTACTTGCCGAAGCCATTCAGTCCCCGCGAATTGATCGCCCGAATTTCGGCTATACTCCGCAGGTCGGGATGGCAGTCCGAAAGCAACACAGCATCACGGCCCCCGGTGATGCACTCCGGCGATATCGAGCTCGACTTAGCCGCACGCACGGTTTCGAAGGCAGGCGAGCCTCTAAGGTTGACCACTGCGGAGTTCGATTTGTTGCGCGTTTTTTTCGAAGCACCAGGAAAAGTTCTAACCCGTGAGGCGCTTGTCGAGAATGTTCTCGACCGAAAGTTCTCGCCCTTTGATCGAAGTATTGACCTCCACATTAGCAACCTTCGTCGCAAGCTTGGTCCGCAAGGCGACGGCTCCGAAAGAATTCGGAGTGTTCGCGGAATTGGCTATCTCTACGCGTGGCCCGCGCAAGGCTGAATGGCTTTTGTTCCTGTAGTAGATCCTCGAAAGCGTGATCAGCAAGCCTTATTCCTTCCCCCACATTCATGGTTTTGCATTCCCCGGCGTACGTGGTTTTCCCTTCCCCGACACGTTTGTTGTAAGTCGTTTAGACAAGAACTCACGGAGAATACTGGAACCCATGCGTCCGCCAAGACCGATTGCGGCGTTGGTGAAGACCAGGTTTGCTCCCCGATTGGCAGAGGGGTAATACAAATTGGACAGCGCTCCTGAACACATATCTCCAAGAAGATATGAATAGTTCGGCATAGTACCTCCACTATCACTGCGCGTAACAAATGCAAAGCTTGCCGCATGGACAAGGCGGGACTTAAAGGAACCGGAACCCTGGTAGTAGTAGCGCGGGTCCTGGTGAAAGAGCGAGGGGAATACCGCGTGGCTCAGAAAGTCACTAGAACGACCATTGGCAAATAGCGCACCATAACGTTTGCCGTAGCCCACGGCGCCTTGTCCGTATCCGGAAAAGCTGTTATTCGCCTGCTGGATGCCCGCAACAATGCCAATGCCGATGAAGGAAGTCGGATCGAACGTGTCGTGCGCGGCTAGGGAGAATTTTTGTTTCGTGGTGAGTGGTGCGGCGTCGTAAATGTAGCTCGTATAGAAATTCGGCGCGATCCCGATAAGACGCTGCTTCTCTTCCGCTTTTATCTGTTCAGCGGCAATCACATCGGTAGGGCGAACGGTCACCTCCGTTACTGCCGTCGCAATCGATAGCGCAATACTAGGACCTTCATACGCCTGCTGCGCCGCAAGGGCGAACTCCGCAGATGTGAAAGGCTCAAAATCTTTTGCCTTAATAATAAGGACATAAGATCCGGGAGGGAGCTTGGCAAAGGTGAATTCGCCGTTTCCGCCGGACGTGACCGTTTGCTGCTTCGATCGGTCCATCTTCGTCAAGCTGACGCTTGCGCCGGAAACAGCAGCTCCGCTTGTGTCCAGCACGACACCTGAGACACTGGCGACCCCGTCCGCAGTTGATATTTGTTCCAATGAGTTTTGCGAACCCAATTGGGGCCGCGGCTCCTCAGGAACGACGCCTTTGCTAACCCCACTCATGGCAGTCTGTTGCTGAGCAACTGCAACAGCAGTGATGAGACATAAGAGCAGTGGAGTGTGTACAAGAGCAGTGCGTGGCCTGAACAATTTTCCCCTTTTCAAAACCCTTCTCCAGACAAGATAGGTACCCACAGCGTGAGAAGCCATCAAAGCTAAAGTTTCGGCTAAAAGCCAATAAACGAAAGAGGGAGCGCGACCGATTGGTCATGTGTGAAACGTATGAACCTGCAACCGAGCGAACACCATTATTCAAAAGCTATGTGTTTGGGGCACGACGTGCCGTATGGAAGCGTAAAGCGTCTGTAAGGATTTGTATGGTGTCGACCGGAAGACTGTTCGTTAGCGGATTTCTATCGTATACATAAAATAGAGGAGGGATGATCGCGGTAGGAGAACATTTGCCTGTTAATCTCCAACGCACGCTCTGCAGGTTGAAAGCTAGAGTGCCCGTGCACCGGCTCTTCCTCAAGATCTTCTTGTGGTTTTGGCTGACTGCCTGGGGCATACTCGCTGTCGTGTTTCTCGGTAACCATCTGACGGGCATGAGGCAGATTTCCGCGCCCAATATGTATGCGACAGTCGCGCCTATCCTCGCAGCGGAAGCCGTTAAAGCGTACGAATCCGGAGGATCTGAGGCGTTTGCTCGTTTTTCGCAAAGTAACGATAATAGCGAACGCCAACTCTTCCTTCTCGATGGATTCTACAAAGATGTGTTGTCCCGACCGCTGTCAGGCGACGGACTTAGAGTTGCCCACGCAGCAAAGAACGGCCAACTCGTCGTACTCCGTGCCCATATTGCAGCCTACAAGTTTGTCTCTTCTTCTGGGCGTCCCTACATACTGATGCTCTACCTCAGGTCGGGTGTGCGGGAAATGGTAGAAACGCTGTTTGGCGAGGGCCTTCGATATACCATTTCGGTGATTCTTTTGGTCACCCTACTCTGCTTCGCGCTTGCTTATCATATTGCGTCACCGATCCACAGCATTCAGTCCACGGCCAGAAGAGTCGCGCAGGGAGATCTCAAAGCGCGGGTACCGGCTTCCGTATCTCAACGCTTCGATGAAGTGGCAGCTCTGGCAAAGGATTTTGACTCGATGGTGGGCCGTCTGGACGTCTTGATTCAAACCCAAAAAAATCTGCTGAACTCCGTATCGCATGAGCTGCGTTCTCCTTTGGCCCGCATCAATCTCTCTCTTGAAATTCTGAAGAAGGGTTTCGTACCTGCATCGGATGACATCTTTCAGCGTCTGGATCGTGATATTGCAAAAATCGACTCACTGATGTCGCAGCTTTTAACGCTATCGCGCCTTGAGTCTGGGATTTCGCCCGCAGAAAGAGAAGATGTAGATTTCACGCAGCTAATAGAGGAAACAGCCGCTGACAGCAACTTCGAAGCGCAAGCGTCGGGCAAGTCAGTGACTCTCCATGCTCACGGTTCGATCGTTATCATGAATGCCGATCCCCATGCACTTAGAAGCGCTTGTGAAAACGTCATGCGCAACGCGGTCCGCTTCACACAACCCGGAACTGATGTCGAGGTTGTCTTGGAAACCGATCGAAGCGCACCGGAAGCCTTGGCAATTCTCTCGGTCCGAGACCATGGCCCGGGGGTTCCGGACGATTCTCTGGAGGCAATCTTTCAGCCCTTTTTTCGTATGCACGGAGATTCGGACGCGCCGGGAGGGAACGGTCTCGGCCTTGCTATTGCCGCTGAAGCGATTCGATTGCATAGGGGAAAGATATATGCCGAGAACGTTCATCCCACGGGCCTCGAAGTCAAGGTCCAATTGCCAATCCCGCACCACGTAGCGGTCCATGGCAACGAATCTTCACAAATTGTGAGCTCAAGGACGGTGCGGCCGGTCGATTCTGTGCGCGAATAACCAACCTACGACTTACTTTGCGTATCAAGACCGGAGCGCTAGGGGATTGTACGACTCCCGGGTTAAATGCAACCAGCGATCTGGATTCACCGTAAAACCGGATCTTTGTAGTAACCCCTCGCATCAATGCTCTTAGCTGGATTCCGATGATTGGGCATCGGACGGTCCGGAACCTGCCTTCACAAGTGAGGAACTTGGCGGGCACATCGCCGTGCTTTGCATTGTAATGCCCGACCGCACGCATGCTTTT
>JAOAPG010000426.1 GCA_025462785.1 Acidobacteriaceae bacterium | reverse complement strand
CTGGTCGCTCGCCGCGGCTTCGGCTTGGGCTTCGCCTTGTTCTCGCCCTCGAGATTGAGCGCCACTGCGGCGCGGATGAGATCCTTCAAGGCCGCCTCATCGACCTTCTCGCCTTCGTGGATGTCGATGGCCCGCCTGACATTCCCGTCGAGGCTGGAGTTGAATAAACCCGAAGGGTCCTTCAACGCAGCTCCCTTGGCAAATGTCATCTTGACGACGTTCTTGTACGTCTCTCCCGTGCAGACGATGCCGTCGTGGGAAAAGACGGGAGTCCACGGCGATGTCGGCTTGACCCACTTCCACTCTTCGACAATCTCAGGGTCTGCCTCGTGTATGATTTCGCGCACCTTCGCGAGCGTCTTCCCGCGCCAGTCCCCAAGTTCCTTGATCTTCTCGTCGATGAATGCAGAGGCAGATTCCACGGGCAAGGGTCTTTTCATGTTACAGCTCCAACTCTCGCAACTAATTTAGCTGCGCTCAGCGTAACCTGCAACCTCCGCAAGTGGAAGCGCTCGCCCACAAAGTGACTGGCAAAACGAAGGCAAGCACCGCCAACGCTATCCAGCGTGAACGCTTGCTTAGGCTAGCGCGGTCCACAGGTCACCCGTTCATCTGGACGCAAATTGCGGAAGTCCTCGCGCAAGTCCTCGCGCGGTACTGCCCGAACTTCACTCCGCATGGCATAATGTCCAGCGCCGCAAAACTCCCGGCAGGGCACATCGTAATCACCAGGCTTGGGAAAATTGAGAATGTCCTCCGTAACCACACCCGGCGTTGCTTCCGCCTGATAGTCCAGACCATTCACAGAGAATTTGTGTTCTACATCGGCGCTCGTAATTCGCAGATGCGCCGCAACCCCGGCTGGCACCAGATGCAGTGCGGCACAAACAAAAATTGCTCAGCAATCAGACGCACCGTAATAGTGCCATCGGGCTCTTGCCCGATCCCAAATTACTTTCAACAAACTCGCCGTGCAAATGAAGCTGCCGCGGATCCACCGCATTCTTCCCTCGCAAAATGCGCATCAAAGGTACATCAACCTCGTTGAATCGAGTGACCAACATTGCACAGGTAATTGCGAGGACGGCCTGCCCGAATTGTATTTTTCTGGACCACATGGCCGTGATCTGCTGCGTTGGACGCGAAACGATCTCTCCCAAGGATCAATCATAGTCCTCTTGCTTATCAGGAACGCCAAAGTAGGTGGTTTCAAAAGAGGAGAAGTAGGCACAGAAGGATGGCTTTTACTCTTTTCTTTCTTGCGTCTTCGCGCGAAATGAAAAATAATTGCATCTCGACCGCATGCGTCGCCATTTCTCGGCCGCCTCGCGGCAAGGAGGCTTGACGCATGAGACCCAGTCACGTGGGTTCGCGCTCGTTGTTTACATTCGGATTCGCTGTACTGGCAGCTTGTCTCTACTCTCCGCACTACACTCGCGCGCAAGCTACGTCACCGTCCATGCCGATCAACATCGTCATTCAGCATGACGTGCCGATGAAGACGCGAGACGGCGTTGTCCTTTACGCTGACATTTATCGTCCCAGGTCCTCCGACAAATTTCCCGTCATCCTTATGCGCACGCCCTATGACAAGAGCGCCAACTGGGCTGTCTCCCCCGTTTTCAAGATGGTCCCGCGCGGCTACGTTGTGATCATTCAGGACGTTCGGGGCCGTTACACTTCGGAAGGTGAATGGTATCCGTTCAAACATGAACAAGCTGACGGCTACGACACTGTCGAATGGGCTGCCGCGCTCCCCTATTCCGATGGCAGAGTCGGCATGATAGGCGCCTCTTACGTGGGGGCGACGCAGATGCTCGCCGGCATTGCCCAACCGCCGCATCTGACGGCAATCGCTCCTAACATGACAGCAAGCAACTACCATGACGGTTGGACCTACCAGGGTGGCGCTTTCGAGCAATGGTTCGATCAGAACTGGACGTCTCAGCTCGCGCAGAACACACTCCAGCGTCTGATCGATCAAAACACAAATGCTCTTGTCGGCGCGCCTGCGCTTCCGCTCGCCGACTACCCCGTCTTCAACTTCGGCCAGTTACCTGCCGATGCACACCTGACTGCGGCTATCGCGCCTTACTACCTCGACTGGCTCGCCCACCCCGATTACGACGATTACTGGAAGCAGTGGTCCATTGAGGAGCACTTTTCAAATATTGCCGTCCCCATGCTCCAGGTCGGCGGATGGTATGACATATTCAATGCGGGCACTCTGCGTAATTACCTCGGGGCCAAAACCCACGGATCGACCGATGCAGCGCGAACCCAGCAGCATCTACTTATCGAGATTGGTGGCCACGCCGGTTTTGGTCGCCGCATAGGGGATGTAGACTTCGGCCCGCATGCCACCGAGAACGTGTACACCGACGTCATCCTCGACTGGTATGATTTTATTCTCAAAGGAATCGCGAACGAGTTCGCCACTGACAAGCCAGTCAAGGTCTTCGTAATGGGTGCGAATGAATACCGCCAGGAAGACGATTGGCCGCCCCCACAAGCCCAGTTAACAAAATATTTTCTGCACTCCGCCGGAAAATCGAACTCGCTTGCTGGTGACGGCTCTCTTTCCGCGTCCGCGCCCAAGAATGAGCTGCCTGACACCTACGTTTACAACCCCGCGAGTCCCGTGCCTAGTGTAGGCGGCCCGCTTTGCTGTGACGCGAACCACATGGAACCCGGCCCGCGCGACCAGCGTTCAGTGGAAAATCGCGATGACGTGCTGGTTTACTCGACTGGCCCGCTGCCGCGCGACTTGGAAGTCACGGGTCCGGTCACTGCCGAGCTCTTCGTCAAATCCTCGGCTGTGGATACGGATTTCACGGCGAAGCTCGTCGACGTGGCGCCGGACGGCTTTGCGCAAGATCTCACCGAAGGCATTCTTCGCATGCGCTACCATGCCTCTCCCGAGCATGCCACGCTGATAAATCCTGGACAGATCTACGAAATTTCTCTCGATCTCTGGGCGACGAGCAATGTCTTTCTCCGCGGCCACTCGCTGCGTCTGGAGATCTCCAGCAGCAATTTCCCGCGCTTTGATCGGAATCTTAATACGGGAGAAGAGATCAAATTTGCGCGTAGCTTTGTTGCCGCCAAAAACACGATTCTGCATGACGCACAACATCCTTCTGCACTGGTGCTTCCAATTATGCCGTCAAAATAATGCGAGGCATTGATGCCGAAGTGATCGGATGCAGAGACGGTCCGAGAGTGGGGTCAACTACGATGTGATCGGCTATGCCGCGCGCCTTCGATCGTTTGCGCGGCCAAGATGCAACACAAACCAGTCTCTCGCAAGCTGAGCTACTGCCTCCAACGTTCCAGGTTCCTCGAAGAGATGGGTGGCCCCGGGCACAATTTCCAACTTCTTCTCGCCGCGTAATTCCGCCAAGGCTTTTCGGTTTAGTTCGAGCACCACGTAGTCCCTGCTTCCCACAATAAGAAGCGTGGGTGCGACCACTTTTCGCAATCTCTCACCGGCTAGATCGGGCCGTCCGCCGCGCGATACAACTGATTCGATTAGATCTGGAAGGTCGGCAGCTGCCACCAATGCTGCAGCAGCGCCTGTGCTTGCGCCAAAATACCCAACTGGCAGCTGCGCCGTTTCTGACTGGACCAACAGCCAACGAGTAGCTTCAATCAAGCGACTCGCAAGTAAACTAATATCGAAGCGTAACGCAGCCGTTTGAAAATCGAAAGCTTCTTCTTCGGACGTAAGCAGATCCATCAATAACGTTGCGAGTCCGGATTCCTGAAGCACTTGGGCAACATAACGGTTCCGCGGGCTGAGCCGGCCACTTCCACTTCCATGCGCAAACAGGACGACGCCTCTGGCAGAATCCGGAACAGCCAGATCTCCCTGTAGAGTTACTTGGCCGATTGGAATCTGGACTGCTCTTTCCCGGCTCGAATCTTGCTGTCGCGTTGTGTTCATTTGCTTCCAGCTCGCGAAAATCTAGACGACGCTCAAGATGGCGTACTGGGTAGAACTCCATCAAGAGTTTCAGGAAGTACAGCAGTTCGGAATCGCAGAACAGCCAGCAAACCGTCCGCGGATGCAATCTCGAGCCCCTGGTGTGCACCGGCTTGATCTCTCTTGAAGGTGAGATGCAGAGGGTCAGGCACTGAACGAACTTGACGGTTGCTGCCTTCGAGCATTGAGATATTCGCGTAACAATGCGCATCAGTGCGATCAATTATGATCCTTTGCAAACGGCAGTTGCTTAGAAGAGTCGATGTTTTGGATCCTTGATGCACGGAAAGACTCGCCAGCCATCCCTCATGCTGCGAGCTGAAACTGGCGAGGAATGACTCCCACTCATCCGGGGGAATCTCGATGTCGCCCGCATCTCGCTTCTGCACATCGTGACTTTTCGCTCGGTTTGGGCTTTCCAACGCCCGTTCAATAAATTCCTGTGAGTTCATCATGGTTTCAGATTTCGATTTGTTCAACTCGCCGACAGAGATCCTGCTACACGGCAAACGGATAGGTCTCTGGGAATTCGCCTGCCTCCCATTGCGACGTTCGATCGAGTGGTTCGACCGCGCGCGTTTTGTCGAAGTGAATTACAGCGTCGAATTGATCGGCGAGGCGCGTATGAAAATAATGGCTGATTCGTTCCGTTTCGGGGAGATAGATCACGCCGATCGCCCGCTCAAGCCGCTTCTCCGTAAGGACTCCAGCGATCCACTCGTTCCCTCGTAGTTCCAGCAAGAAGCCAGGAATCCCGGTTTCATGGAACATGGCTTCGTAACTCTCTCCCAGTGCTGGCCGCACTTGTTTTCGTTCCGCAGGAGCATCCCAGTTGGAGGCCGCCGTGACCGTCCCGGTGTAGGTTGTGAAGCCTACAAGCATCGCGTCTTTGCCGTACCGTTCACGCATTAGTTGGCCGATATTAAGTTCACCTTGGGCTCCCATTTCGGTTGCACGCGCATCTCCGAGGTGAGAGTTGTGCGCCCAAACCACGATCTTGGCGGACGAACCGAGATGACGTTCCAATGCTTCAAGAGTCTCGACCATATGCTGGTCGCGGAGGTTCCAAGACTCGACTCGGCTTTCAAACATGGTCCGGTAATAGCGTTCGGCATTCTTGACCAATCGCGCGTTCTGCTCGGCGATGAAGAAAGCATCGGGATCCAGTTTCCCATCGCGGCTGGCTAATTCCGCAGCTCGCTTTTGCATTTCGATCAGCTGATTTACTGCTTCCTCTTCACAGGATTCGCTCAGGCCAAAAGTGACGGAGTATCCATAAGCCTGAGTGTCCTCTCCGAAGTGTTCGAAACATGAATAGCGATGGCGCGCACGCCGAGCTGCCTCCGGATCCACTCTGTCGAGGAAGTCGAGCACGGCTCGAGCCGAGGCATGCAAGCTGTACAGGTCAAGACCGTGGAAACCGACCTTTCGCTCGCCTTGCTCGAGTCCATCGTTGTACTCGCGAAGCCAGCTAATGAATTCGACGACGTCTGTGTTCCGCCACATCCATGTAGGAAATCGCTTGAACGAATCGAGTGCCTCGACGGCCTCCGCGTCATCTCCACGCCCCTGGACATAACGGGAGGCACGCTGGGCATCTGGCCAGTCCGCTTCCACGGCAACCGCTGCGAAGCCTTTCTCCTCAATCAACCATTCTGTAATCTGCGCTCGCGTGTGATAGAAGTCGTGCGTTCCGTGAGAAGCTTCCCCTAAAAGAACGAACCGCGAATCTCCAATCATTTCAAAGAGAGGATCATAGTCAGCCCGCGCGTCTGAAACAGGATGAGCATGTTCGCGAATTGCCCGGATCTGTAATGGACCGTCTTGTGCCACGGTAGGAACTCCGGCCGCCTCACTCAGGCGGCTTTAGACTTTGGAAGGCTTGCCGCCTGCCTCAGCAAGTCGCGTACTTCTTCATCGCTCATTTGCGAAAAATCCGTGTACCACTGACCTACTGCCCAGAAAGGCTCTGGAGTAGCGGCGCAAATCACCTGGTTGGCCTCAGACTCTAATTCAGCGCACGTATCGCCCGAGGCCACCGGAACAGCAACAATAATTCGCGCGGGATTCTTACTTCTCAGCGCACGCACGGCAACGCGCATGGACGATCCTGTCGCTAACCCGTCGTCCACCAGGATGACAGTGCGTCCTCGAACATCTAGAGGGGGGCGACCGTCCCGATACTGGCGTTCTCGCCGCTCCAGTTCCCTTTGTTCGTTCGCGGCCACCATGTCGACTACTCTGTCCGGGATACCCAGCGACCGAATGACATTCTCGTTCAGAACACGTACGCCACCCGAAGCGAGTGCTCCCATGGCCAACTCCTCATGTCCGGGTACTCCAAGTTTGCGGACGACGAAAACGTCCAGAGGGGCGTTGAGCTCTTTCGCCACTTCGTATCCAACCGGTACGCCACCTCTTGGCAAAGCCAGAACTATGACATCGGGCCGATTCGCTAGATGACGCAGCTCGGAAGCGAGCACTCGACCGGCTTCAAATCGATCCCGGTATGGCATAGTAGCCGTCCCACGGCTTACACGTTCTTTGCGCCGGTCGTGGTAATAATTCACGGGTCTAACATCACGACGACCGGCTCATTTGTAAAAAGCCCCAGCTTCCCCAATGCTAACAACCCCATATGCGAATCACAATTCCACCGGAGAGCCAACCGGCACTCGGAATAAAGGGGTAAGACAAAGTCCATCGCAAGATGCAAACTTTTATTCGCCTTAAGATGCATCTCCTGCCCGTCGAGGTTTCTTTCCGCCATGACTTTAATCAGACAACAACCCAGGACCACCAGGCGACCCGCACTCTTTCCACAGCTTCTCCCAATTCCAGATCCCGTACGCCACATCTTTAGGCAGCGGAAATCCGAGTTGATGCGCGAGCATACACACCTGCCCGCGATGATGCGCTTCGTGAGAAATCATGTAGCACAGCATTTCCGGGCCAACCGGCCAAGCCTGAGCCCATCCGTCTCTGTGAAACTTCTCGACGCGGCCCGCACCATCGCCGAGCGCTTCAGCGAGCATATCCGCACAGCGAGCGGCGCTCTCGGCCAGTCCCGCACGGGCCTGTTGCGGAGTGCAGTGCGTGCGGTTGAGCTGTGGTGGAACCTTCAGATGTGGAGCTGTAAGCCTGATCCACTTGGAGCGAACATTGTGCATGTGAGTAAAGATCGCCGCAATAGTGCGAACATTGCCAGGCGGCTTGGCTGTCCAAGCGGTAGGGTCAAGGTGTCCGATGAGGATCTGGTTGATGCGATCGTTGGCGCCAAAGATCTGGACTGCGGCTCGGCCGAGTTGACTGTGAACCTTGGGTTGACGCATCGTCACGGCTCCCAAACCAACAAATCCGGGTTGCCCACCAGTCGCCGGTTGAAAAATCGCAGACGAAAACGGGCTGCGCGTTCACCAACTATATATCCTGCGCTTTGACATCACGCGGCAGAAATATTGGTTAGTTTCGGATCGGCAGCATTATGCGATGCCGCGGATGAGAACAGCGGTATAAGCCCCTCGACCAATGTCGGGTGAGTCAGGACGGCGTCGCGCAGCGCGGTATACGGTAGTCCTGCGATGATCGCAATCTGGACCGCCGACATGACCTCGCCCGCGCCGACACCGAAGGCCGTGAAGCCAAGGATGCGATCGCCATCAGCCTCAACCAGCGCCTTCAGAAATCCTCGCGTTTCCGAAAGCGTGCGCGCACGCAGTACTGCTTCCATTGGAACCTTGAACAAGCGGTATGGAAGGCCCCGCGCTTTGGCTTCGTTCTCACTTAGTCCAACGCGAGCCAATTCCGGGTCGGTGAACAGACAATACGGAACTTGCCTGCCGGTCGTCGCGTGGCTAACGCCATTAATGTTGTCATGCACCACACGGAAATCGTCAACGCTGATATGTGTAAACTGCGGACTGCCAGCAACCTCGCCGATCGCCCAAACACCGGGCGCCGTGGTCTGCAATCGGTCGTTCACCTGGATGTATCCACGATCAGTCACCTCGATGCCGGCTAAGTCCAGGCCAATTCCCTCGGTGTTAGGAGTGCGGCCTGCCGCGACCAGCACGTGACTACCCTCGAGCGTCTTCTCAGCTCCATTTTGCTCGATGACGATGCTCACTGACTCTCCCGACTTTCCTGACACCCGCTTTATCCGTGTATTTAGAAGGATGTCGATGCCCTCATCCTCAAGTAGCCTGCGAAGACCGTCACATACGTCCTCGTCTTCTCGAGACATCATTCGCTCGTCGCGGTCGATCACTGACACTTTGCTACCGAATCGGCGCATCGCCTGGGACAGTTCTACTCCGATGTAGCCGCCGCCGATCACGAGTAGATGTTCAGGAATTTCGTCGAGTTCGAGCGCCTCGATATGTGTAAGCGGTTGCGCTTCAGCGAGACCAGGAATCGCTCCCAACACTGCCCGCGTACCGGTGCTGACGATCACGTTGGTGCCGCGCAGCTGACGGCGGGGAAAGCGACCTCCACCGTTTTGCTATCTATGAAGCGCCCAGATCCGAAAATGAGCTCCGCTCCCGTTTTCTTGTAATTTTCCAGATATACATCGTTCAAGTCCGATACCATCTTGCGCTTGCGGTCGCGAACACCCGACATGTGAACCGCAAAGCCGTCACGAGCAATGCCGAAGTCCTCACTTCGGCGAAAGTATGATGCAACTTTCGCACTATGGATGATGTTCTTGCTTGGTAGGCACGCGATGTTCGGACACGATCCGCCAATGTATTTGCGATCGATTACGGCGACGCGCTTCCCCTGTCCAGCAAAAGTCCATGCAGCGATTGTCGATCCCGTGCCGCCACCGAGAATCACCAGATCAAATTCTTCCGGCTGCGTCTTTTCATCTAGCTGAGCTGATGAAGTGCTCCGCACCGTCTTCATGCGACTTTCCCTTTCCGAGCGACAGGCTCAGTCTTGACTTGCATTGACTTCACGAGATCGGCCGCCGACGCTCCTTCGAGCGCCAGCCCATAGCCAACTTCTCGCACGATACGCTCCTTGAGCGGTTGAATGAGGTGAATGCGGGTGTTCCGACGCGTAACTTCCGGAGCCTTCATGTACAGCTCGGCCAATTCCCGCGCCCGACTTAGCGCCTCGCCGTTCGGCACAACCTCGCCAACCACTCCCCATTCGTACGCGGTACGCGCCGCCAGCGGCTGTGGGTTCAACAGAAACGCCTCGGCTCGTCCTGCGCCAGCACGATAACTCCACGCCGTAAAAATTCCGTCACCCGGCACAATGCCACCGGCGAAGTGCGGAACATCGTGGAAGGTCGCATCCTCTGACGCCACAATCACACTCGCAAGTAGCGCATACTCGGAGTGCACGTGGGCATGTCCCTCGATAGCAGCGATGACCGGGACGCGTACGTTGGATAGGTTCTCTAGAATCTGAACGCCTTCATCGTGAACCTGGCTCCAAACGCCGGGATCGGCGACATTGCCGAAGGACGAAAAATCAATGTCAGGAATGAAATCCCCGCCTGCGCCCGTTAGGATCACGATCTTATTCGCTCTATCCTGTGCAATCCGGTAAAAGGCATCGACAAACTCCGTGTGATCTTGCGCCGTGAAAGTGAACGGTCCACCGTTGCTGTGGAATTCGGCAACCAGTACACCATTGGCATCTCTCATCAACTCGAGACTGCGGTAGGAGTTGAAGTAATCAGGTTGAAGTGTTTGCACGGGATTCTCCTCTCTGCTTATTTCTTCAGATCGAATCGCCCTTACCAAATAATAAGGCCTATGGCCCATGGTGAACGATGCAGCGCTCGTTATTGGCGTGGTGGAGTTTGGCACAATATGGAGCGACGCCATCGCGAGCTCGCAGAAAAGCCTCGCCGGCGGCCAGCATGCCCAAGGACGGTGCGATGAAATAAATCCATAGCGCGTGCCAGTAGCTGGCGTGAAATGCTGAGCCGAATGTTCGTGCCGGGTTCGTGCTCATTCCAGAGAGCGGAGCTTCGAACGTGATATAGGTCGCAATCAGTACGCCGGCAAAATATGCAGTATATGGGGCCAGCCTTTTGCGATTCGTCGCGAACAAGACGGTGATCATCAGAATGAAAGAGATCGCGAGTTCCGCGAGAAACGCGACCCAGCTGCCATACATGCCCGGCACGGTCACTGCGTACCGTACTGCATCATTGCCCAGCGCTCCTCGCAACACATACCTGGCGAGCGCGACACCGGTAATCGCGCCAAAGAACAGCGCGATGGCGTAGAACCATGCATCCCAAAACTCCACTTTCCCCAGCCGATAAAAAGTGGAGGTGATTGCCGGATTGAAATGGCCGCCCGACCCCTTGCCCCAGGGCGACATCACAATCGCGATCACCGTCGCGCCCATTGCCAACCCCATGAGAGCCCTACGAACAACACTGCTGGAAATAAGCTGGCGGAGTGGCGACGCAGGATGCTGCAGCACTGTCGCAAATGCGCAAGTAGCAAACATGTACAGTCCCAACTCCGCCACTTCCATCAGATACTCCGGCCAGTGGTGACATAGGCTGCGACCTGCGCTCAATCCATCTCGAGGTCGAAGCGCCATTGGCCGACACTGTAGCCCCACCTTGCTGAGGGTTCCACGCCTGGCTTTCACACTTGGTTGCAATGGGATCCGCTCTAAATGTGCGGAGGTTCAGTCAGTTCTACCTACCGTAGTAATTCTTGACGAGCCGCGCCGGAAGGACGCTCACCTTGATGCCCTGAGTTTCGGCGAAGACTCTAAAAAAGCTAGTCCTTAAACGAGCGCAGAAGTGCCCGGTGCCTAACGCCAAAAGCAGGCGTGAACATCGGCACTAGCCAAGTTAGCCACTCCCGAATCAGCGGGTCGAACTCGGGGGCCACGGCGTGACCGCAATGTCTTGAACAAACGTTCGACCCGGCTGTGGGTATGTGTATGGCGACGTCGGCAGGAGTGTCAGATCGCCCGTGCTGTGGTTGATCGCGAATCCAGCCAGGCCGCCGTACCCGGGAGGAATCGTACCGAAGCTGCAAGCACCCGTATAGAGATAATTCCCCGAGGAATCGGTGCGAACCGCGCCATAGCACGCAATATCCTGCGCAGTGAACTTCAGGAATTTCAATGCCCCACTCGTTTGGATGGCATAGGTCGCGATGTTTCTTTCCCACATGTTCAACGCGTAGAGAAATTTACCTGTCCCGTCGACAGTCATCGACCGAGGACTATACGTGAACAGTGGGTCGTCGATTGCCGCTCCCTCACAATGGATATCCACCCAGGGAGAGCCGGCAAGATCACTCAGAGTTCCTACGCCCGACGCGATGCTGTAGCCGTCAATTGCGCCTGACGTGCCATCCCCGACATACAGATACTTCCCCATAAGATCGACAAGGTCTCGAGGATATGCGCTGCCGCATGCTTGAGACGATACCTGGTACGGAGATCCCGGCAACGGAGTAAGTGCCGCCGAAACAGTATTGATCTGGAAACCCTCGACATAGCCGCTTCCCGAGCCAACATACAGATAATTGCCGCTGGGGTCCACGCTCAACGTTTGCGGCCCCGACTGTACCGAATAAGGCGAACCAGGCGCTTCTTTCAACGAACCATTCGCTTGCACCTGGAACACGGCCACTGCGTCGCCAGCTGCATACTCCGAGAGCGCAGCGAAGACTAATTTGCCACTCGGATGCACAGCTACCGCAGCGACCGAGCGATGCGCTGGAAACGGCGAGCCTGGCACAGGGTTGAGGTATCCGTTCCGGCTGTCAATGAAGTAGGCAAACACGTCGCCGGATACATAGTCCGCAACGTAAACGCGGTATCCGCCCTTGTCGGCGGCGATCGCCGCCGGTTCAATATTGGCGGGGACTGGACCTTGCAACGTTGAAGCAAGCGCGCCATTCGACCCCACAACGGTAAATCCGCGAACGTTGCTGTTTGTTCCGTTGGCATTGAAGTAGCTGTTGAGTGCGTACACAAACCCCGCAGGCTTCGTCTCCCCTGTGACCTTGATGGTTATATAGGCCTTTCCGACATTGCCACAGTAGTCCCAAGCCTGCACCACCGTGTTGTAGGCTCCCGGTTGCAGAGTGATGTAAGTATTAATTTTGCCGCCCCCGACGGTGAACGCGCTCACGTAAGGCGCAGAGTAAATGCGCATGACGGAGATCCCGTTCTTGCATCCAGGACTACTGGCAGAAGCGAGATAGTTCACAGGAGAGCTGACTGACGATCCGTTGGATGGTGAACTGATGCTGACGACGGGGTTGCTCCCCCAAGCGACGCAGCCAAGACTCACAACAAGAAAGAGACCTGCAGGGACCCGCGAGGATGAAAACTTCATATCAACCCCTGAACAACCGAATTGTGGCCCTGAGATGAACCGACGGGGTGCCCGGGTTGCCAAACATCAATGCCAGGGCGCCATCAGACCGGGATGGGTTTAGTAATAACCGTGTCATCCAGAGCGCCGGCCGAGTTGCGCTTGCGCAATGAGGACGACTCGAAGGATCCCTAGCCAGCCTTAAGTGAAGACGCCTACGTAGCGACAGCCGCCTTGGGCCTGCCCTAGCGAAGCGGAAGGGGCTCTCCGATCTTCGCGAAGCTGTAAATTAACAATCCGGGCGCCCCATGTTTCGCGTTTTGTGCGAAACGCGGGATGAGCACTACACTTTCCATATTTGTCATTCCGAACCGTTCGCAGTTCCGTTTTTCGGAGCGAGAACGCGAGAGGAATCTGCTTTTCAATCGAGCTGAGAATTCGGTCTGAAAGTTCGCGTGCCCCAGGTTTGCGTCCGCTCTTTGGACGCTAACCTGGGCCCCTGCACTCGGACCGGAGATGCCCTCTTTGCATGTGGGAAGTAAGCAGAATCGAAATCGAATCCGACTGGGTGCTCCGTCCTATCGCGAAGCAAAGGGCGGGGACTTGTCCCTCTTCAGCTCCGCGATGAAGACGTCGTCCCGGTCCACGCTTTTCACATTTGGTCAACCGACGCCATCCCGAAGACTCGCGCTTTCACCGGCGAGTCGAGGGATCTCGCGCGTACGCCCCAAATTCCCCGGTGCCCCAGGTTCGCGTCCGTTCTGTGGACGTAACCTGGGAATGCGTTTCCTCGGGCCGTTTTTATTGCCGGTCAAGAGCATACCTGACTGACCAAAGGTAAGTTACTAAAATTTACCTATGACATTCACTGAGCTAAAATGGAAACTTGGCTTAGTTATTATTTTCTTGCTCGGCCTTTGGGCGATGGCTCACTACAACGGAAATTAGCCATCTAACCTAACAGGCGGATTGACCCACTCACGCCCGGGACGCGTAAGCCCTCACGGCTTAAATTTAAACACCCCACACGGCTGAGTCCTCGTGCTCTTCCCTTCATTGAAGATTGGTGATTCATTGATATGCGAGGCACTGATGTAAATTGCTCCGTCTGGCCCTTCCGCAAATGTATCTGGCCATTGCAGGCGTGAATCGACCACAATTTGTTCAATCCTTCCATCCGGGGATCGGCGAGTCACTGCATTGTGCGGAATGTCGCTCAGGTAAAGATTCCCTTTCGCGTCCATCCAGAAACCGTCCGTGGGAAATACCGTCGTAACCTTTTCGACTGCTGAACCGACCTCCTCCCGTGAGGCGTTCACGTTCAGCAGCACACTAGTTTTGACTCGAGTTCTCGTCGTGCCTTGCCGCTGATAAGGTCCAGCACGATAATTCCCCCAACCCCGCTGTCTGTGATGTACGCGGTATGACGCGGATTGTCGAAGCGAATATCGTTTAAGTAAGTCCCGTTCTTAACCACATCTCGTCCAAACGAAATCACGCGTTCCACCTGATTCGTCTTGAGATTGATTTTTACGAGCTTGGGTCCGCCAGGGACGATGGTTGCGAGCAGCGGAGCGGCTGGATCAAGCACCCAGAGCGTATCTGTTTCATCGACGAACACACTCTGCACGCAGACGAACTGTTTGCTAGCATTTTCCGCTTTGAGGTCCCAGCGATTCCAGTGCTCATCAGGAAAGGGCCGGCTGGAACCGTCCGGCGTAACTTCGACAACTGCGTTTAGATACCGGTCCGACCAACGCGGAAAATTTACGAAAAGACGGCCGGTCTTCGAAACTGCGATACCAGTGATTTGAAAATCATCATTGTGGTAAGCCTCTTGCAGCGCATGCTGCTCAGGTGCTTGCGCGTAACCGCACGTGGACGTCAGCCACACTGTGACCTACATAGCTCCTGTTCGCTCGCCGAATTTTGAGTCTCCCTCGCCAAAGGCTCCTCTCGGCAGCCTAGCAATGCCACTTCCAACTTCCGGATTACTCAACAATAAACATTTGTGGTTAGGGGTAATCTTCGCTGCCGATGCGGGATGGCGGTGGCGCCAATCCCGAACTCATAGTATGGACGCGCTCCAGTGGCAACGCTCTAATTGAAACGATCTCGAAATTTCTCAGCGGAATGAAAGGAGCTTGTCGTGTTTCGACTACTCAAGAGTGTCGTTCTTTTAATCCTCGCAGGTAGCTTTGCTGCAGCCCAGAATACCAACCAGGGAAGCACCGGCAACCAGACGTCTCCCTCTTCTTCGCCGCCCCCGTCTTCATCAAAAAGTACCCCGGACAGCTCCGGTCAGCAGGGGACGAGCAGTGGGCCCGGACAGGGACAGCAGCCGGCCAATAACTATTCGTCCTCAAAATCGAATCAGACTAAGCACAAACCTCAAAATAAATCCGGTCATTGGTCAGACTGGGGAGACAATGGCCGCAGCACCTCCGGCCATACAGGAAGTGGTGAAGGGAACGGACAAAATCCGCCGCCTCCGCCCAAGTAAGCTGCCAAAGACGCGTCCAATCTCGAAATGCGTGAGAAACTATTTGCTTTGAAGCGCGAGGCGAAGTTGTACTTCACAATCATCCAGTCAGCGTCGCTGGTCTCCGCATGAGTGGACACTTCGTACACGAATCCTTCTCCCGGCACCCGATCGTTCCCGCAGACGAACTTGTAACAAGGCTCTTTCGTGTCCGCTAAGAGCCCCTAACTCATATACCAGCCTCCATTGACGTTGATCGTTTGACCAGTTATGTAGCCATTCCTCGCAAGAAAAAGGACGACGTCGGCGACTTCCTCGGCACTACCGAAGCGGCCTACAGGTATGACCGTGGGCTGGATCTTGCTGTTGTTGCGAATCATGTCGGTCTCTATGAGCGCTGGAGCGATCGCATTAGACGTGATGCCCTCTTTGGCCAACAGACTCGCGTAGCTATGCATCAGGCCGAGCATGCCAGCTTTGCTGGCGGCATAATGCGGGCCAATGATTCCGCCGGTTTGGGCAGCGACGGAGGATACAAAGATAAGGCGTCCCCACCGCCGTTGGCGCATACCGGGCAGGACTGCACTCGAGACCATGAAAGACGACGTGAGGTTAGCGGTGATCGTCTCGTTCCAGTCGGCAAGGGTAAGCTCTTCAAGAGGCTTGCCGGGGTTGATGCCGGCGTTGTTTACAAGAATGTCGATGTGACCGAGGTCTGGCTCGACCGTACGGACCAGTCGCTTCACATCCTCCTCCCGTGAAACATCAGCTTGTATGGCGACTGCTCGCTGGCCGCGACTCACTATCTCACGTACCAACGACTCCGCTTCATTGCTGGTATGCAAGTAGTTGACCGCGACATCGCAACCTGCATTGGCAAGAGCCAGGACGGAGGCCCGGCCAATGCCGCGCGATCCACCGGTGACGAGCGCTATTCTGCCTTGAATGTTCATTGGCCTCCTTCAATACACATGCCAAGTGGCTCGACGAGGGAACCACATCGCTCACACTGCAACTAATACTGACCGATCTTGATTGACCCTGTAAGTGACTCCGCGAGTTTGTAGAGATCGCCTTCTCGTTGCCTTTATCAGGCTGCGCGTTTAAGTTCCTCTGAAGCCGGATGCGCCACGGCGGTTGCGGGATCAACCTCCTCTATGGAATACAACATCGATGGGGCGAGATGACGAATATGGGCACTCCATTCTGACCTCAGTGCAATATATGCGTTAGCGGCGGATTCCGGGTTGGCAGCCACTGCGATATCGGCCGCTTGCAATCTGTCGATGGCATCGAGGAAACGTCCTCGCCACTGCTCGCGCGTTTGCCGATCCGGAGGTTCGGCTTTAGGAACTCCACCGGGTACGAAAGCATCTTCGAGAGTAATCAGGAGTAGCAGGGACGCCTCCCAGATTTCCGCGATTGAGCCAGATTCAATCAGCCAACGATACTTATTGCTATCCAATGCCATTCGGATAATGGTCATTGCATCGAGCGCGACATTGGTTAAGCGCGACACAGAATAGTAAGGCTCTCTGCATCTGAAATAGAAGAGGACAGGATAAAAGTGGTGTGCTTCTTTCATGTCGGCTAAGCTCTCCGCCAAGTTCGCAAGGATCGTGTAACCAGTTTCAAAATGCCCTTCTGATCCAATGCCTGCAATAAACTGTGCGGCATCACCTCTCCCTCCACTCGCGAGATCGACAGAGAGTCCAATAGAGTTGCGCCGCAGCAGAGCACTGTAGATCTGCATGAGGTAAGTGAGTGTGAGCGACAGCACCGAGATGCCTACAAGTGAGTTGAAGAGAAAAAACATTTTGAACCAATCGCTTTTCGGTTCATAACTGCTGGCGCCGATAATGGAGATGCTGCTCCCGCCTACGAAGAGTGCGGTGAGGAAATCAGTGTCGGTTCGTCCGCTGCTGGTCTTTATTGAGGCCCCTAAATGCGGGTGGAGGATTAGCGCGCTGCCGAGCATGAGACCAAGGCCCCACAACAGTACCAGCGATACAAGGATGGTCGGACCGCGACACGCTAGGATAGCTCCGCGATTCAAGTGCATCCTTCGTGCGAGCATCCGAAACAAAGACCACATCGTACGTGCCAGGCGTCTACTGAGGATACCGGTTCCAATGCGAGCATAGAGGACGGTAAGGAAAACGTCCAAGAGTACTAGGAGCATGAGCAGCGCGCCCCCAATCTGCTCAAGTGTTTTGAAAGCGTTCGCCATTTCGACCTACGCGGCGGCGAGGCGTAACCATCTCTACAGACTGGTGAATCGACCTGGGTTTCTTGCTGCGAACAATCCAAACCCCACCCACCATAACCGCTGTGCGCGTCGACGGCTTGGGAGCCACTTCATGGCACTGAGACCACCTTCGGCGGCTGACTGGCGTGCGAAGATGATTGGCTCCCGCGCATATGTCGGCGGATCGAGGTACTTGTGTTAAGTGCTTCGCGGTCGCCCGGACAAAATTACAAGGTCCTGCATACCACGGCTGGTAACCAGAGCGCGTCCTCGACCACAGGTTCGTCGAGCCATGACCTTTGTTGGAGTTGGATGCGACGGCCCCGATCCCGATGCCCCGAGATGAGCTGTAATTTTTCGCATGAGGTACCAGTGGAGAATTGCTAAATCGTGTTCACCAGAGCTGGTACAACATTAGGTAGAAAGTCGAAAGTCTTATGGGATGGGCAGAGCCCGTCGTTCGTTTTCCTGCCCGAGCACGTGGCTCAAGACCCGCAGGCGCTGGAACCTTTGCGCCACGAGGCTCGTGCTGCTTCCGCTGTAAATCACCCGAACATATGGACCATCTAGGATCAGTGAGCAAAGAACGCCAACGCTTCATTGCTGTGGAGTTTCTGGACGGGATGACGCTGAGGCACCAGATATCAGGACGGCCACTGAAGATTGAGACTGTCTCGTCCTTAGCCATCGAAATTGCCTATGCGCTCGCTGGTGCTCACAGCGAAGGCATTATTCATCGTGACATCAAGCCGGCGAACATTTTCGTTACCGAGCGCGGACACGGCAAGATTTTAGATTTCGGTCTCGCCAAACTGACGCCAGGGAATGGAAACTTTTGCATCTTGAGAAACCAGAGCCCGAGATTGCGCATAAGGACATCAGGTGCGTGGTGGTGAAAATTAAGAGTTTCGTGGATTAACCTCGCTCCGGATCCCGCTCTAACGCTTCAGGACCCCGGCTGAGGAAGTCGTAGTTCGCGTCACAGAACTTTACGTGATGCTAACAAGTGTTTACGCGCGATGCGCTCTCTCTTGCATCTCTCCAGTATGAATCTTGCTCGACTCCCGCGGTGGTGTAGTTCCACGGGTTATGCATTATTCAGCTTCTCGAGCGCCGCCTGGAGCGGAGGAGGTACGAATCTTGGAAGCCATAATTGAGTTGCTGATCGGGCTGTTCTTGATCGCTGTGATTTTGGTGATCACGGTTAGTATTTTTGGCTCTGTTGTCGCAGCGTTACGCGCTGTTAGCCGGGGGACCCGTCACGTCGACCCGAGACGCTTTGGCGACTGCTGTACTCCGTCATCAAAAACTGGATTCGTTTGCTGATCCTTAATCTGAACCTGTTTCGTGGTGCCTACCATCAATTCGGAGCTCTAAACGTGAATCGATTGATATGGTTGATCTGTGGGATCTTCCTCCTGATGAACCCACATACCCTGCTGGCACAACGTCGCGGCGGCCGCAGCGCGGGTCCGTCGCCATCCTCGAATGGGGTGCCCAGCACCGACGATTTGAAGGATTTCAAGCGAGCAGTTGCAGTACAAGCCACCCCAGACCAGGTGATCCGGTTCCAGCGATTGACCAAAAGCACTCAGATTGCTCGAGAAGGCACAGAGCATCTTGTGCATCTCGCCGACAACGGAAGCGAACCGGATTTGTTCCGCTCCATCAGCCCCCTGATCAGCGCGGTAGAAGAAGCCCGCACGGGCGACGAGAACTTCTTACAGAGCTTTTCGGCCGTGCAGAAGTCAGAACTCAAGGTCCTTACCAAGAAGCTGCGAAAGGCTGATTCTGATGTCACGAGCCGAAGCAATGCCCTTGCACGTGACCTGGAACGCTCACGCATGACCGGCTCTCGGATTTCGGCCGTCACGCGCAAACTTGATCAAGCACTCCGGGATTTCCAGGCTAAGCAACTTGCGCTTGGAATTCAGATGGGTATCCCGAACGAGCAGAATCCTCAGTGACTAGAGCTTTGACCTGGTATAACACCCACCACTCCCGGCTCGTGTACGATTTCTAGTTCCCGATGCAGCACTCTAGCGACCTGAGTCGCCCTATTGGCGAACGGCGGTCCAGGTATGGTTTCCCTGTCCACCTCCATGCCCCCCGCGTCCGCCACCTCCGCCCTGCGGCTGAAAGGTGCCGCTCAGCTTGTCACCATCGATGGCGCCTGTAAAAGCCAGGGTGATGGTGCGGCCTGACTGTATTTGCGCACTGAAAGACACATTGTTTCCCTGAACACTTCCGGTCAGCGAAGAGGAGCCACCTGAGTCCTGAAAGGTGCCGCTCAGCTTGGAACCATCCTGTTCGATTTGCATTGTGGCTTGCTGGGAACCACCCCGGCCCTGCCATGAAATCTGCCAAGCCCCACCAATATTAGCGGCTTGAGAATTATTCGATTCGGAACCTTGTGCGAATAGAAGCGGTACTGCGAGAAGAGAGATGAAAACAATGGGGTACAGTCGTTTGATCACGTTAGCCTCCGGGGACTGGTGTTTCTTATATGCAAACA
>JAOAPG010000417.1 GCA_025462785.1 Acidobacteriaceae bacterium | reverse complement strand
GCCGATGTCACCGACTTCCTTCGCTCTCCTCTGCTCGGCGACGAGCTCGTCGACTTGAGCACGCAATGCGGGATTATTGGACGCGAGATCAGCAACTAGCGGATGCTGTGGGGCAAGCTGCACCGACGTCGCGCCGTAAATCGTGTCGACGCGCGTAGTGAAAACTGTGATCGTGGAACCGGCCGGACCCGCCGGACCGTCGAGTTTAAAGTCGACCAGTGTGCCTTCGCTGCGCCCGATCCAGTTGCGCTGCATGGTGCGCACTTTTACCGGCCATCCTTCTAATTCATCCAGTCCGCGAAGTAATTCGTCAGCATATTCGGTGATGCGCAAGAACCACTGCTCAAGTTCACGCTGCTCGACTAGGGTGTCCTCATGACGCCAGCAGTGGCCTCCGACAACCTGCTCGTTGGCCAGAACAGTGGCGCACTTGGGGCACCAGTTCACCCTACTCTTCTTGCGATACGCGAGCCCTCGTTCATACAGCTTGAGAAAGAACCACTGATTCCACTTGTAGTATTCCGGAAGACAGGTAGTAACCTCGCGCGACCAATCGTACGCAAAACCAAGCCGCTTCATCTGCCGCTTCATGTTGGCGATGTTGCGCTGGGTCCACTCGCGAGGAGGCGTATTGTTCTGGATCGCGGCATTCTCCGCGGGAAGACCGAAAGAATCCCAGCCCATCGGATGAAGCACGTTATAGCCGTTCATCCACATGTAGCGGGCTAACGCGTCTCCAATCGCATAATTGCGGACGTGTCCCATATGCAGAACGCCCGAGGGATACGGAAGCATTTCCAATACGTAGTACTTTGGCTTGGTCGAATCGGATTCAGCACGGTAGAGACATTCGTCATCTTGCCAGACGGCAGACCACTTCGCCTCGATGCGGTGGGCATCGTAGCGGTCCTCGTGCTGAACCTCAGGCGTGACGCTAGTTATATCTTCTTGGGGCATATGACTTAGATGTGCAATGGTCAATGTTTGATTTTACAACGAGAGCCGGCAAGACTCGTTTACTGTAGGCGGGGTCCCCACTGTATAAGCTACTTTTTTACCAGCTTCTTCAATGTCTCGACATTCCTTTTGTCGTCGCCAGGTTCATCGATGGGAGTCTCCGCGATGAACGCCGCGTGCGCCAGTCTGGGATCGTTCAGCAATCTTCGGAACGGCTCCAGCCCTATGCTTCCCTTCCCAACATGCTGATGCCGATCCAATTTAGATCCGCAGGCAGCTTTCGCGTCATTGCAGTGCCACACTCGAACGTTCTTGAACCCGACGGTCTCGTCCAAGTGCTTCAACGTCTGAGTCATGCGGGTTTCGCTCACGATGTCGTATCCCGCGACGTGGGTGTGGCATGTATCGATGCATGCTGCGATCGGCACCAACCCTCGTAACCGGTCGAGGACTTCCGCAACCTGTTCAAAACTGCTGCCTAACGAATATTCCGCGCCCGCCGTGTTTTCGATCAAAATTGTCAGATTCGCCTTAGCGAGATCTAGCCTCTGAGTCGCCGCTGCTATTGCCGCGGCCGTACGCAACAAACCCGCTTCCCTATCCGCGCCGCGAAAAGATCCGGGATGCAGCACCAGATACTCCGCACATAGCGCCAACGCACGTTCTACTTCGCCGCGAAACGCTTCGATAGATTTCTTCAGAAAGAGTTCGGTAACGCTGGCAAGATTCACCAGATAGTTCACATGAATTACAAGGGGCTTGAGGTCATATTTATCGCGCAATCGACTCATCTCCGCACATTGAGCGTTGCCGAGTTCATAAGGAGCCCACTGCCGGGGACTCGAGGAAAATATCTGGAATGTATTGCAGCCCAGCCGCCACGCTCGTTCTGCAGCATTCTGTACGCCGCCTGCACTGGAAGTGTGAATGCCGATTCTCCGTGAAGTCAGAACAGGCGCCCGCCTTGGAGGAGGCAGCTTGAGGATGTCCTGTTCTTTTGCAATCGCGGAGCGAGCCATCAGAAAAGTATAACGAGGCGAAAGCGGAATTGACCTTCTTATAGCAAGCGCCGCTGCATATAGGCAGGGATACTGCGCAACCATATGTGAAAGACACCAATGGCAACTCTGGTACGGAAGTTACCGTCAAGGTTATTGATTACTTGCGACTGCTTGTCATTATGTGATCTGATCGATTTTCAATCGAAAAACTTAAAGCATTCTGGGATGTTGCTTCCCAAGCAAACCTTGAGGTCCTCAATGGGCTACTTTTTTCTGTTCTTCTTTGTGTCGGGATTTTGCAGCATTCTCTATGAAATCATTTGGCTAAGGTTGTCAATGGCGCAATTCGGAGTCACGAGTGCGCTGGTTTCTATTGTGCTTTCGATGTTTATGGCGGGCCTGGGACTGGGCTCATGGCTTAGCGGTCGGGCCCTTCGCCTGCAGGGTGACTGGTTCAAGGTTCAACCGCTGCAGCTTTATGCATTTATAGAATTACTGATCGGGATTTCCGCGATTGCAGTGCCGTATGAGCTCAAGCTGGGACGACATTTACTTGAATATTGGCAACTATCTTCGTCCATGGCGTATTATCTCGCGTCAGGCGCGTGGGTGGCTTTGTCGCTGGTTCCATGGTGCGCCTGCATGGGCGCCACCTTCCCTTTGGTGATGCTCGCCACTAAGAAGACATTTCCGGACCAAGCGAAACGGTCCTTCAGCTATCTTTACTTGGCAAATGTCCTCGGAGCGGTTCTGGGCGCGGTGATTCCGCTGCTGCTGATTGAGATTTATGGTTTTCACGGAACGTTGAGAATTGGGGCAATGCTGAACTGCCTGTTAGCGGTTTCGGCAATGGCGTTCACGCTGGTACACAAGCCCGCCTCTGCTTCGGCGGATCAGGTCAGTGCAGCCGCTACAGAATATTCAAGCGCCACTGAATCGAATCCCCAGTCAGAAAACAAAACGGCGCTCGCTCTGCTTTTCGCCACTGGACTAACGAGTATGGGTATCGAGGTGGTTTGGATCCGGCAATTCACACCGTACGTTGGCACGTTCGTTTACGCTTTTGCCTCGATCTTAGCCGTTTATCTCGCGGCAACTTTTATTGGTTCGCAAATTTACCGCTTATGGAGCCGTAATGAAACAAGGGAAGGCAATCTGGTTTGGTTGTCGCTTGGGGTCCTTGCTTTGTTATCCGCCGTAACGACTAATCCACATTTGCGTTTATCGAATGTAGAACGCTTGTTGCTGGGAGTCGTACCATTTTCGGCTCTTATGGGATTCGTAACTCCAATGTTGGTTGACCGTTGGTCGAGTGGAAATCCAGA
>JAOAPG010000389.1 GCA_025462785.1 Acidobacteriaceae bacterium | reverse complement strand
CTAGGAGTAACTGCGGCCCAAGCGTCCAAATCCGCTTAACCCTATAGCGGTCCCCAACGAATAAGAAGGAGGAGAGTGCCGTGGCACGCTCCTCCAAAATAAAGCTCAGCTCATGCGCTTGTTACTGGACAGATATCGCGACCGCAGCAGAAGGAATTCCGTTTACAACCGACTCTAATTCTTTGTAATTCACTGCTCCCAGCTCGATTCCAGCTGGCCAGATGTTTGCACGATCCTCACGATTCGATAGCTGCAAGGTCGCGGTCGCGCACGCCGATTAGATACAGAATGCTATCAAGCCCGAGGAATGAAACAGCATGGCTTGCGCTACTTTGAACTAATGGCTTGGCGTGGAAGGCAATGCCCATGCCAGCGATGTTCAGCATTGGAAGATCATTAGCGCCATCGCCTACCGCGACGACTTGATCGAGCGCAATATTTTCTTTTTTTGCAATTTCCCGAAGAAGCTCGGCTTTTTTCTCTCCGTCAACAATTTCCGCTCCCACTCTGCCCGTCACGGTACCGCCATAAATTTCAAGTTCGTTTGCATAGACATAATCGATCCCAAGGCGTGATTGCAGATATTTTCCGAAAAAAGTGAACCCGCCCGAAAGAATCGCAGTCTTATATCCCAAACTTTTCAAAGTAGAGATGAGGCGCTCGGCTCCAGACGCGAGTGAAATCGTATCTAGGACTTCGTGCACGTGTGCTTCCGGCAAGCCTTTGAGCAGTGCAACTCGCTTGGTGAAACTCTGCTTGAAATCGAGTTCGCCGCGCATTGCCGCCTCGGTAATTTTCGTGACTTGATCGCCTACTCCCTTGAGTTTCGCGAGTTCGTCAATGACCTCCGCTTGAATGAGTGTGGAATCCATGTCGAACGCGAAGAGCCGCCGATTTCGCCGGTAAATGCTTTCTCGCTGAAACGCGATGTCGATGCTCAATTGATGCGTCAGGACAAGCAATGCGGCGCGCATGTCGTCGGCAGAATGAGGCTGGCCGCTCACTCTGAATTCTATGCAAGCGTTCGCATTCGATGCGGTTGTAGCAAGAGAGAGCCGACCGGATAACCGCTCGATGCGATCAATATTCAAATTGTTTTCAGAAATGATGGTGCTCACGCGCGCGAGTTGCTCGGCAGTAATGTCGCGACCCAATATGGTGATGATGAACCGTTCCTTGCCTTGCGCCGCTGCCCAGTGCTCGAATTCTTCCTTGCTGATTTTGCTGAATCGTATCTGCAAATCGAGTTCATGCGCTCGCACTAGCATGTCTTTCTTGATTGGTGTGAAACCAGTTCTGGCAGACACTTCTATCAACATTCCCAAGGCGAGCGCGTCGTGAACAACAGCTTGTCCGATGTCGAGAATGCGAATATCGTGCGCGGCAAGAATGCTGGTGAGGGAACTGGTGAGACCGGGTTTGTCATGTCCCGAGATGTTGATCAGGATAATTTCGTCCATCGTAAGTTTGGTCAGGTTCAATCTGGTTCTTGCAATTCAAGATTAACAGGTGGTTCTCTCTTCGTCGGGAGAGATTGTGAATTTACCGGGTGCTAGAATTCGGAAACATTGGCTAGAACCAATACAAAGCATTTTCACGGCAAAGTCGCGCTGGTTAGTGGCGGAAATCAAGGAATTGGACTGGCGATCGCCCATGCCCTCGCCGCCGAGGGCTGTACTCTTGTCATCGCGGGACGAAATCCATCCAGCCTCAACGAAGCTGCCAAAGGACTGGTGCGTTACGGAATCCAGGTATTTTCCTAAAGTTGTGATGTACGCGATCCTTCCGCCGTCCGAGAGCTGTTTTTTGCTATTAGGCGCGGCTTCAAAAATTTAGACATTCTGATCAATAACGCTGGAGTCGGGCATGAGAATTTGAGCGTAGCAAAGCTGCCGTTCGAAATTTGGCAGGAAGTTGTCGCAACGAATCTCAACGGGATGTTCTTGGCAACCCAAGCCGCCCTACCATTGATGAAGAGCGGTGCGATCATCGTAAACAATCTTTCAATCGCAGCGAAAAGAGTCTTTGCAGGATCGTCAGCCTACAATGCCTCCAAGCATGGAGCCTTGAGATTCACGGATACATTGCGGGAAGAACTGCGTCCACGGCGGATTCGCGTGATTGCGCTCTTGCCGGGCGCCACCAACACAGAGATATGGAGGAAGCTGTGGCCGGATGCGCCGCGAAAGAAAATGATGAAGCCGGAAATTGTGGCAGCAGCGGTAATCAATGCGATTCTTTTGCCGGATGAAAGTACGGTGGAAGAGCTAACCATCATGCCGAGCGCGGGAACGCTATAACCAGCTAAGATGGACGCAGTCTGCCCCTGGAAAAACACTTCGGGCGACACGTGGAAGCGCCGTCTGAGCTTGCGGATATGCTCCGTGGTGAATTCTCGCTTGCCTTTAAGACGACGGACAAGAGGAGACCTTTTTAGTACACAAGCGCCTCGCTAATTTAGGTTGCCACGGCTGAAATCGGGCAGCGCGTAATCCCGAAATATAAGGAACTTGAGTAGGCCGAAAGCATTATAAAATCACCTTGTTTTTGTCCGATTGATCCAACTCTGCCTTCGGCTAATTATAAATGTCAGCGCCACGTCGGAGCTGCCCAAGTGCGCCTCGGTGCGCGGAGTGATTGGCTACGGCCCGACGGAATCGGGACTGCCTAAACAGACAGCTTCAGTAAAGAAAGTGTGAAGTTGGCTGAGGGTGATTGGCGTCGACGCTCTCCCGATTTTTATGCGGGTGGTGCAATGCTGCTCAAAACGTTTCTAATTGCCCTTTGTGCTGTCGGCGTTCCGTTCTTCTTATTCTGCATTTACGGCTTCTACGAAGATCTGAAGCGAAAAAGACGCCCAAGCAGTTCTGGCGGGAGCAGCTGAGAACGCCGGAGTTGCGATTCACGGCGGTGTTACGTCATCGATCAGGATTGCCCACCCGCACATGGTGTAAGAAGTTGTTACGGTCGAGAAGCTGCTCTACTTTGAACTCAATCTGTCAGTTGAAGTTCCATCCCAGTTCAACTAGGAATCGGTGGTTCCCGTTGGACACTCCCGAATTGCCGATTTCGTAAGAAAAGTATCCGGTAAATTTTGAGGTAATTTTAACAATGGCACCGGATGTCCCGTAACCAAGGGCTTGATTGCCCGTATACCAATCGGCCGCTAGCGTGACCTGACTGCAAACCGGTTGTTCATGGAAAATTGTCCGCCGGCGCGCCCGGAGCATCACTTTTCACGATGCCCCTGAATTACTGCGCAATTACTTGATCCAAGTAACAACCAGTCCGATTGTGGCTGCGAACATCGCTACGGTTGTAATCGACCCGAGTACATTGATCGCCGTTCGGTTTACCCATTTCCCCATCACCGTCTTATCGTTAGTGATAATCATCACCATTAGGGTCATGAATGGAGTCGAGAAACCCTGTACGATTCCGGCATATACCAGAGCCTTGATTGGATTCACTCCAAAGAAGTTCATGCACGCAGCGATAACCATAAAAACCGCAATCGCGCCATAAAACCATTTCGCCTCGGCCGGTTTCCAATGCAGCCCGTGCCTCCAGCCGAATGCCTGGGACACATCGTAAGCAGCTCCGGTGGTCATCACTGGAACTGCCAAAAACCCGACGCCAATGACACCCATTGCGAACAGAAGCCCCGCTGCATTGCCGGCTAACGGGCGGAGTGCTTGCGCCGCTTGAGCGGCCGTGGTGATGTCAGTCTTTCCGGCCTTAAACAGAGTGGCGGCGGTCGAAAGAATGATGAAGAACATAATTAGATTCGAGAAGAACATTCCGAACGCAATGTCGCGAGCTGCGAACCCTAGCTGTTCCTCCGTAAGAATTCCCTTACGGTCCTCTGCGCGTCGTAGTCCTCTGGAAATTTGTTCTTCCACTTCCAGGTTCGACTGCCATGAATAAAGATAAGCGGAGAGCGTCGTTCCTACAACCGCGACGAGCATGGCGAGAAAATCTTTATTGAATTGAATGGTCGGGATGAAAGTTCCCCTGATGACCTCTCGCCAGTCTGGTTTGGCTAGAATTGCCGATCCTACGTAGGCCAACAAGGTGAGCGCAAGCCATCGGAATATGTTGCGAATCGTCTTGTACGAAGTCCATATCTGCAGCGCAAGTATCACGACGGCAAGGACCACGACGATCCAGCTGATGGGAATGGGAACAAGCACATTAAGAGCTGCCGCCATGCCACCAAGGTCAGCACCCGCCTCGAAAATGTTGCCTGTGACCGCCGTGATCAGGAAAAAATACAGAATCCATCGACTGTAACGTTGCCGGATGATGG
>JAOAPG010000381.1 GCA_025462785.1 Acidobacteriaceae bacterium | reverse complement strand
ACGAATGTTGAATGTACTGGGCGGAAACAAGTTGCAAGCGGCGCTGACATCATAACCAGCGGTCATTCGCCCTGGAATCCTCGAAAAGCAAAGAAGCGATGTCCAGAGGTTCGGGACATCGCTTCTTCTTATCTAGGGCCACCCGTTTTGTAACAGACTGTTTCACTTGGCCTTTTTTGCTTCGTCACTGAACTCTCTTGGAGGTAAAAAGGATTTAGTGAGCAGCGGCTCCGGCGCCTTTTTCCATGCGCGCGCCTGTCAGTGTCATGATTGCGGACTCGGATGTGTCTTGCAATTTGCGAACAGAGGCTTGGATTGCAGTGACTTCTTCCGCGCTGCCGTGCTGTCCAGCCAAGGTCGTCATGCGCTCCCCGTGCTCGTTAATAGCACGGGATAATTCGAGCAAGGCAAGCAGTGAGTCGGCGTGCAGCTTCCAGATGGACGGCGAATTCTCCGAACGCTTCAACTCTTCGGCCTCAGTTGTGATGCGCGCACATACCGCGACCAAACGCAGCAGGACACGGGCCACTCCCGCACGCAGACTCTTTTCTTCCAGATAGTCGGCGCAATAGGCATCGGCTTCAGCGGAGGTCAGAGCGAGATTGAAGAATCGCATGGGAACGATTTGGCGGAACTTCGGGTCGGCTACGCGAACGAAAATTCGAATGGACTCTTCGATCTTGAGAAGCTTGGTCTCTTCCGCTGAAATCTGCTGCGGAGTCACGGCTGAGCGCATCGCCTTCACATCCAGCACTGGCCGGCGCGCTGCAACAGCCGTCGGTTTTGTCCCCGGAGCAGCGTTCTGTTTCCCAGTGGCAGAGTTTGCTGGAGCCGGAGGGCGAACCAGCTGCGGCTTGCGTCGGACAGGAGGACGGCGCTCCAAAACTTTCTTGAGTTGAGAAACGCGGCGGAACTTATCGGTCGCTTGAAGATAGTCGAGTTTCAGCAGTTCGCCTTCGTGCATGGCCGCCACGTGCTCGACAGTCACATCGACACCGTCGACCGTACCCAGAATACTGCCGCCTTGCTCCTGTAAGTCTTCAGCAAAATTCTTTATTTCGGCGGCGGTGCTATGAAATAGCTCGTCGAATCGCTTTCCAAATGAGGCATTGTAAGGAGCGATCGTGGCTAACACTCCGGGATGGTAAAAGGCGACATCGAGCGACTGCTTTAGCTCGCGAACCAGCGGAATAATTCCCGACTCAATGAGTGCATTCAAATCCCGAAATTTATTTACTTGTTCAAGTAGCGGATCAAAACGGCGGAGCAGCTGCACATGTTCCTCGGCGAGCAAAGGGGCATCGCTGTCGGCGAGGATTTCAAGCAATGCAATCTCGAACGGGGACAACGGAAGCGACCCGTCAAGGCCGTAACCCCGGCGTTCCCATTGACCGGGCACACGTGGATGACGGTACAAAAATGTCACCACGAGATCAGTCTTGTCACGATGTACGTCGGTGCTATCTTTTGTGCGGGTAAAGTATCGCAGCATTGCCTCGGCAATTTCTGGATCGGTGTCGCTGGTAAATGCAAGCCGAAGCATCGCTGGCGTGATGGCCATATCCAGCAAGCGCAACCACCGCCGCATCTTGGCGAGGGTTTCCTGGACGTCGCCGTCCTCTTGCAACGAGATCGCTTCCAAGCCGGCAGGTACGGGAACTTCTCCCTGAACGTTACCCTGCAGGAGCTTCTCGTAGAAGCCCTGCACGGTGGCAAGGATGGCAAGCTCCCACTTCGGATCTTCGGTCAAAACTGAACTCTCCCAGAGGATCGGCGGCAATTTGCTGGAATTACAAGGCGGGCAACGGCATTTACCGGAGTAAAAGCTAAACCAGCCTCACTGCTAAGTCTCTCCTATGAACCCGTCACGCCAAAGTGACATTAGGAGTACCACCATCGTGTGAGCGGAGTTACTGACGGGGAATTGCAAAAACAAAAGGCGAATAGATGGCAGAAAATGGGCCGCTGCGGATGGAGACTGCGTGGGGGCATCCCTATCCGTAGCGGCTGAGACGAATGTTCTGACTGAAGAGAATATAAAGGAATAATCTCTAGTATGTCAATAGAGATTAAGAAATATATTTCGGCGCATTTAGAACCTTGTACGCGGGACCTGATTTAATTAAAAACTACCGTCTTGTTCCCGTAGAGCAAGACCCGATTTTCGATATGCCAGCGCACCGCGCGAGAAAGCACCACTTTTTCGAGGTCGCGTCCCTTCTGTAGTAAGTCTTCGAGGGAGTCGCGGTGAGATATTCGCGCTACATCTTGCTCGATAATTGGACCGTCGTCGAGCACCTCGGTCACATAATGACTCGTGGCGCCGATCAGCTTTACACCGCGTTCAAAGGCTTGATGGTACGGTTTCGCGCCGACGAAGGCTGGCAGAAATGAATGATGGATATTAATGATGCGGTGCGGATATTCGTTTACGAATTCGTTTGAGAGGATCTGCATGTAGCGAGCTAGCACAATAAAGTCGGGAGCGTGCTGCTTGAGTAATGCAAGAATCTTCTCCTCGGCATTTCGTTTGTTGTCTTTGGGGACGGGAATCGTGGTGTAGGGGATTTGGTAAAACTCGGCGATGGGCTGGTTGTCCGGGTGATTGGAGATGATTAGCGGAATGTCGCAAGTGAGCTCTTCACTTTTGTGGCGATACAGCAAATCTGCCAAACAATGGTCGTATTTAGAAACAAGAATGACCATTTTTGGGCGATGGCTCGACTGCGCCAGCCGCCATTGCATTCCGAATTTTTCGGCGATTGGAGAAAAATGTTCCGAGAAGTGGGAAAGCCCAATATCGAATTCCGAGGGATCAAATTCCACGCGCATAAGAAAGCGGTCGGATTCTGAGTCTCCGTGTTCGTCGGCGTGCAGGATGTTGCCGTTATGCCGGTAAACGAAGTCTGCGATCGAGGCAACAAGGCCGCGTTGGTCAGGGCATGCGATAAGGAGGATGGCAGTGTTCTTCATGGCGAACAATTAGTCGCGCTTAACATCACCAGCATTGCTTTTCTGCTGTGTATCACGGGGCGTGGCTGAATTGTACGGAGCTATTCGGCCCGGCTTCTTCTTGCGCTTTGACTGGATCAAAGATTTCTAAAGCCTCAATTGCGTGTTCGATTTCTTTCGTCAGTTCCCCATCAAAAGAGATTACGTTACGTTGCAAAACGTACTCGCGAATCGCGATTGCGTAAACAGCATTTATTTGTTTTCCTACTGACGTTTTTCGTTCGGACTGGCACTCCCAAAGATCCCTGTCTCCAATGTGACTTTTATTGAGTCTTCCCTTTAGAATTGAGGCTGTCTTTTTAGCATCTTTTGCGACATCGCCCGTTGACTCTTTCGCGGTAATCGTCAAAATTGTCAGCCCATTTTGCTGCGATTGTAACCCGAAAAGAAAGTGTCCCCAATTTGCCTGCTTGATATGAGGACTAAATTCGCGGAAGGGGGAGGTTTGAGGCAGTGGAAACGAGAACCCGAAGAAGGCATTAGTATATTTTGAAGGCGAAATGAATCCATTCTCTGGAATGGTTTTGGCAGTTGTGGTGGGTGAATCTGACTGGCCAACAGCGCAAAGCGAGAAGCAAAGAATTAGTACATGAGCGAACGTGGGATGTTTACAAAGCATGACCGTCTCCTCGATGTACTACTTTTTCAAGTCCTTCAGTATCTCCCTCGCCGCGTTTGCCCCTGAGCCTCCCGTTAATCCCGCGCCCGGGTGTGTTCCTGATCCACAGAGGTACAGATGTTGGATCGGCGTGCGATATCTTGCCCAATCCAGCAGCGGTCGCATGGTGAAGAATTGGTCCAGCGACAATTCACCATGAAAGATGTGGCCGTTCGTCAGTCCATAAGTATCTTCCAAATCCTGCGGCGTGATGATCTGATGGCTTAGGATCAGCTCAGGCAGATTCGGCGCATATTGCGCGAGCGTCTTCACGACAGTATCCCCGAGAGCAACCCGCTGAGTTTCCCAGTCCGTTCCCTTCAGTTTGTAAGGCGCATACTGCACGTAGATCGACATGACGTGCTTACCCGCCGGTGCAAGCGACGGATCGGTCACGGTTGGGATCGCAACTTCGAGATAAGGCTGCTTAGAAAAACTGCCGTACTTCGAGTAGTCAAAAGCTATTTCTAGATAATCGATTTCCGGTCCGATTTGAATGCGTCCGCTGAGTGAAGCGTCACCATTGAGCGCAGTGAATTTGGGCAATCCGGAAAGCGCGAGATTTACTTTTGCCAATGTTCCCGGCATCCGATAGTGCTGCAACTTCATGGCGAAGTCCGGAGAGAGATGCGCCGGATCAACCAGCGTCAATAAGGTTCGTTTCGGATCGGCGTTCGACACGATCGCCTTTGCGCTTAGCTCTTCTCCGGTTGAGAGTACTACGCTGGTTGCTGCTCCGTCTTTTACTCGCACCTCAATGACTTCTACGCCGGTGCGGATTTCCGCTCCTGCCTGCTGGGCAGCAGCAGCCATGGCCTGTGTAATCGAACCGATACCGCCAGCTGCGAAGTTGGCCGAGCCTGCTGGATGAGAATCGCCAGCTGCGCGAATCAGAAGAACGAGAGTGCTGCCCGCCGACCAAGGGCCAAGAAAAGTCCCGAATACTCCGCGAGCCGCAACGGTGGCTCGAAGCAGGTCAGTCTCAAAGTATTCGGCGACAACATCGGCCACCGCGGCGGGTCCCCAGCGCAGCAGGCGGTACATATCTTTTTTGCCAAGATTGCGGATAGAGCGCCCCGTCTTGAGCATTCCCCAGAGATCGCCTCGTGTGGGACTGTCGATATTCGGCGGGGTAAGCGTGAGCGCGTCGCCGATAGCTTTGCCCATCTTCGCCAGCGACGCCTGGAACTCGGGATACTTTGCCGCGTCTTTTTGCGAAAACTTGCTGATCTCTTGTGCCGATTTCTGTGCGTCGTTATAGAGAACGAGCGCACGGCCGTCCGGCGAAAGTGAAGCGACCGCAACATCCGGCGTAATGAATTTAAGCCCGTGTTTTTCGAGCTGCATGTCACGAACAACTTTAGGGCGAAGTGGCCCCGCCGCGTGAGCGAGAATCGAGCATCGAAACCCAGGATGAAATTCTTCTGTGATGGCAGCGCCACCAGCTTGCGGGCGACGCTCAAGAACCAGCGGTTTGTATCCGGCTTTGGCCAGGTAGAAGGCGGTGACCAGCCCGTTGTGGCCGCCGCCGATGATGACTACATCGCGCTTGTCGGCCATTTATGCTGCTCCCTTGTCTTTGAGAATTTCGAG
>JAOAPG010000378.1 GCA_025462785.1 Acidobacteriaceae bacterium | reverse complement strand
CTTCCGGAAATGTTCTGGTGCATGAACTCCGCTTCCGGCACTCCCGTCAGAACGTCTTCACCCCCCGTCACAACTAGCGTGGACACGTTAATAGTCTTCAGCGTCGCACCTGAATCCGGACGCTCCGCCATCCCTCGCTGCACCATCGCGATATCTTCCGAAGACATCTTCCGCATCATGCTCAAAACACCATCCACCAGATCGGGACGAGCCGAGCGCGTGGTACTCCCCAGCGACTTAGACAGCATGCTCTCGAAGAACGGTTCTGTCCCGCGTTCCATTACATCGTCGGCGGTCTTCAAGCGTGCAACGCGCGCATCCGGCGAGTCCGCACCAGCTTTGGTATTGATCAATGCGAGCGCCGCGACGCGCCCACGAAAGCGTCTCCAAAATTCAAAAAGAGCATATCCGCCAATAGAGACTCCGGCGAAAGCAGCCCTTCCCACCTCGGCATGATCGAGGACCCGGGCGATATCGAGCGCGTGCTTCTCCATGATGGCGGGGCCGTCGCCGACGTCTGAGTCACCATGTGCACGAAGATCGGGCAGGATCAACTTATATTGCGACGCTAGGGCCTGCGTCACAGGCAACCAGAACTCGTGGTGAACAGGAAAAGGATGCAGTAGGAGTATAGGAGGCCCGCTGCCGAGAACCGAATAGAATAATTCCGCGTCATCGCTCTTGATGCGAGGCATGCTCGCGATTTAAACACAATGAAGAGATCATTGCCGTAGCAATCTGAATGAGCGAAATGTTTCAACGAAGAATCTATGGATTAGTAGCCTGCTGTCCTGCCGGCGCCGACAACATCAAGGGCTCTTCCGGCATGACGATCCAAGCAATCGGATAGGCCAGCAGACCTACGCCGGTCATAACCGCCACAATCACCCAGATCAGGCGCATCAACGAAACATCCAAGTCAAAGTACTCAGCCAAGCCCATACACACGCCTGCTATCTTTCGCCCCTGGCGGGGACGAACCAACCGCTTACGGGCAATCGTCGCGCCGATTCTTTTGCCGCAGTAAGCGCAGACATTGGCATCATCTTGGATAACCTTGCCACAGTAGTTGCAATACATAGCCGCCTCCCGGTACTCGAGAATACGCCTGTTGTCAGTAAAAAGTTCCCCGAACTAATCCCCTTTGTAGGGATCCTGAATGTACTTCCGCGCCTCGTCCGCTTGCGGACTCGTGGTATTTACAGCCACGACCTGCTCATATCGCTTAAGCGCCAAGTCGCGATTGCGAAGCATATCGTACATCTCTCCAGCGCCCAGATTAGACTTGCGCAAAATCTCGGAATCGGGCTGAGGAATCCCGTTCACCATGTCATAGGAAGATGCAGCTCCCACATAGTCCTTCTGGTCGCGTAGTAAATCACCCAAGCTGAGAGCAGACGTCTCGTAATGCAGGCCGGAGTAGTCACCTTCTTTCCCTGCCTGCCAGACTCTTCGGTATACGGTCGCAGCCTCAGAATTCTTGTTTGCCGCTCGAAGCAAATTCCCTTCTTCTAGCGCCATCAGCAGGTTGTGCGGATAAGCCGAAATCAGCCCCCGAACAATGGGCAAAGCCTCGTCAAAACGTCGTTCGCGCCGCAAAAATAAGACAAGCAGAATCCTCGCATCAACGCTGGTCTCGCCACTGCCAGCAGCGCACTCCCTGAGATATTGCAATCCCTTATCTTTGTTCCCGCCGAGCCCCACCACGGAACCAGCAACTTTTACTCCCCACGGAAGATTGCCGACTACATAATTGTGCGCGCCTACTATCAGCTTCGCTTGAAGGTCATTGGGTGCCAGTTCAAGCACACGTTCATGATCGTGTCGGGCTCCTACCGCGTTTCGCAAGGCAGAAAGCCATGCGTGTTCCACGAGTCCGGTGTAAGTGGCGAACTGAGCCCGGGTCACGCCTCTCGCGTACAGCATATCCACATCATTTTGACTAGCGCTCAACCGATCCTCCTCCAGCTTGAACGCCCTCGCAGCCAAATCTTTAATCTGCTGTTTGGCCTTCGGATCGGCCGGGTTGTGAGCGGCTTTGACAAAACTATCGTTGGCATACTCTCCGGTATTGAGGACACCCATGCGGTACAGTTCCCGGAACAACACGGCCGTCAGATAGTGATTCACCGCAAACGGATCATCCTGATGCCGCTGCAAAACCTCACCAAACTGTTGAACGGCTCGGTCATACTCAAGGTTATAGAAGTGATCAAATGCCGAAGCGTTGGCAGGATCATCGGGTCGATATGAGAGTTTGTCGGTCTGGCGACTTTCGCGGGCAGCGGCTTGGGCAGCTGCCAGAGATCCGCAACTAACCAACACAATTAGGCAGAGAACTATGAACGACTTACTAATAATCATCCGCAGGATCAAGCCCAGACCCGAGAAATGAGCCAAGAACGAGGATCTCTCTTTTTCAAAGTCTCACGTCCAGTCTAAACGATGCGCGCCGTTGCGGTAGAACCACAAAGGCTACTTTCGTCAGGCACGGGGGTCTGGAACTATAGCCACGGCAAATCAGTGACTTAGCAGCTTATTTTTGCGTAGTCGCGGAGTAATTCTTTCTTGGTGGAGTCCTCTCGTAAAAATGAGCAACCGCGCAAGTCCCTGTGTCTTCAACGTTCTCAAGTCAAAATCAATTGGTTATAGGCTTGCCTGTGGGAATGAAAGGTCACTTTCATGTCAGAAGTAGTTCCTGAAGTACAACACGAATTTTGGCGTCCGCCCGTAACTCGAGCCAAGGCGGCCGATAGTGCTCCGTCCATGGTTGTGGCCTGTCCCCAGTGCAACACCGAGTTTATGGTCGGCTCCCGCTTTTGTTATCTTTGCGGATCGGCTCGAAAAGAGGCAAACAAACTCGCTGGCGCGCATTCCCAATCGCATCCCCTGGGCTTCATGCGAGCCTTGATGTTTCAGAACGTCAAGCAATCTCTTGGGCTGTCCCTCGCGTCAATGATTGCTTTGCTAGTCGGAATAGGGTGCATCGTGGCATCAATCCTAGTAGGCTTGGTTCACAGCATTCAGAATCCGCAAGATTTCCAGGCAGTCCAACTTTGGCGGATGGAATGGCTGGTGGGAGCGGTAGCTGCCTTCGTCGCCGGGATACTGCTAAAGGTCAAAGTCGCCGAGAAGTAACTCTAAATTCAATCGCGCTGGTATCCAGAGATAGGCGCGTCGATCTCTTTAAACCTTCCCAGTTAGTGCTTTTCGACCGGATCCGGGCTGCTTCTCCTTCGTAATTGATGCATGCGGTAAAGATGGTGCACTGGTCCGACGCCTCGTCCCAGTGGATGTGCATTCATGATTGCGGCCTTAACGTAGGCTTTCGCCAGGAGTACGGCTTCGGGCAATCCCCGTCCCTGAGCGAGGTGGCACGCAATGGCGGTAGAAAAAGCACATCCGGTGCCGTGGGTTGAATTGGATGGCTGCTTCTCAGCCGTAAAAACCTCTTGTTGAGTTCCAACTGCTGTCGTGAAACTGAGCAGATCAATCGCTTTATCCAAGTGCCCGCCTGTGACTACGACTGCTGTCGCCCCAAGTTCATGTAGCTTGGCTGCGGCCAAGCGCATTTGGTCAAGATTCGTGACCCTCGATCGGGTCAACAGAGCAGCTTCATCCAGATTTGGGGTTATGATGGTCGCCAACTTCAAAAAGGTTCGGGTCAGAAGTTCAAGTCCCTGTTTATCTAGCAGGTCGGCTCCAGAAGACGATTTCACCACTGGATCAAGAACAATATTCGGGAAGTTGGCCGTGGCAAGGAAATCCGCCACCGCCCGGGCTGCCTGACCGGAACCTAACATTCCGATGTGAACGGCCGCAATTTCAATGTCAGAAGCCAGTTCGGCAAGGGTTTCAGTAATGACCTCGGGAGCAATGGGACTTACGCGGCGAACCCCGGCCGTGGACTGGACCGTGAGCGCGGTAATGCAGGCGACTCCGTAACATCCGTGCGCGGCAATGGTCTTTATGTCAGCCGTAACCCCGGCGCCGGAACTCGGATCAAAACCGCCAATCGTAAGGACTACAGGTGTTGGGGCTGCCGCCATAATTGCAATCTACAGAAAACGGAGTCGCTTGCAAATTCTTTCGGGTATACCCACCCGATGGCCTGCCAAAAAAATAATTACCCGAAAACGCGTCTTCCAGTTGTCGCAAGGCGCACATTCTAAAGGGATAAATCAACTCCAAACGCCTAAGTGATACAAAACAATAGGCGGTAAAAATTTCATCGTTCAGCAATCGTTGGTTATTTACTTAGTGATAAACACCTAAGTCTCTGGTATTACAGCAACATCCCGAGTAACCGACAAGATATACAGGAAGTTACGTTGGACATACATAACTATCCAGTTACATTGCTACGGTACATTCGCGATTGACGGTCCCTACCTCGACCATTAGCATTTCCTAATTGCCGTGAGCCATGACCAAGGAGGCATGAACGCAAGGCGGCGCAACCTAGAAATGCGAGGTGACTGAATGCAAGCACGTATAGCTCACGTTGCGGCGATAGTCGTCCTGATCGTTGCCGGGGGAGTGGCTCAGGGGCCGAACAAATCACTCAACACCAACATTCAACCGACCAATACTAAGCCAGCCGCGAAGATCGCGACTAAGACTCAGACCAAGCCCTATCAGGTAGGCACCGCATCCTGGTATGGAGAATATTTCGACGGCAAAGAGACCGCCAGCGGCGAACCTTTCAATATGTACGATCTGACCGCAGCTCACCCCACGCTCCCACTCGGGACCATGGTGAAGGTGACCAATCTTCGGAACCACAAAGCGGTGGTGGTCAAGATCAATGACCGAGGGCCAGTCGTTCCAGGCCGCATTATCGATCTCTCCTATAGCGCCGCCCAAGTCCTGCAATTCAAGAACCAGGGCCTGCAGACGGTACGGCTGGACGTTGTCCATCCCGACACCATGGCCAAGCTCGAACCCGTGGCCTTTCAGCGATAAAACCCCTATACTTTCGAAGATGTACGATCCCCGTGAGCGGTTGATCGTTGCTTTGGATGTCTCGTCCGCGGCCGCTGCCCAAAAGATTGTGGCGGCTGTGGGCGAGTCCGCCTTGACTTACAAGGTGGGCATGCAGCTTTACACGGCGGAAGGCCCCCAGGTCGTTCGAGATCTGGTCTCTTCCGGACGCCGAGTCTTTCTCGACCTTAAATACCACGACATCCCAAATACCGTTGGATCAGCCGTCCGCGAAGCTGCGGGATTAGGCGTGCACATGCTGACCGTCCAGGCCGCAGGTGGGAGCAAAATGCTGCGAGCCGCAACCGAATCGGCACGGGATGTGAATCCAGCCTTGAAGATTTTAGCGGTGACTGTCCTGACGAGCATGGATGAAGCCGAGCTAAACAGCGTGGGAGTCCACGCCCCGGTACTGGATCAAGTGCTCAGGCTCGGAGCCTTGGCGCTGGCCGCCGGATGCCAGGGCCTGGTCGCCTCAGCGCAGGAAGCGTCCGAGTTGAAAAAGTTAGGAAAAGAGTTCTTGATCGTAACCCCGGGAGTTCGTCCTGCAGGAGCTGATCACGGAGATCAGGCCAGAGTAGTAACGCCAGCCGAAGCCATGAAAGCAGGATCCAGCCACATAGTAGTAGGAAGACCAATCACGGGAGCGAAGGATCCGGCAGGCGAAGCGAAGGGGATTCTGGAACAGATGTGCGGAGTCGCGAGATAAGACAACGGCACTTTACAAAACAGCATAACCGTATATTTATTTTTATGAGATTGCGAACGGCGATTTTGTTGGTTGTGGCGCTGATTGCACTTGGCAGCATTGCATGGGAATTCCAAGGCATTACGTTCTATAGTGCTCCGATCTATGAAAATAAATGAACATCCCCCAAGCACACAGCCGGCTGCCACATTCTAAAATTCGCGTTT
>JAOAPG010000370.1 GCA_025462785.1 Acidobacteriaceae bacterium | reverse complement strand
CACCCACGCGTACGTGACTCCAAAGTGAGCGCTAATGAAGTGATAAAGCTGAAGGGTCGACGACTATTACGAAACACAGGATGGTCTGTCATGGGGTGCGCCCCCCACCTATAGACACGAATGGAATCAGGCCGCGAATAAAATCAAGCCGTAGATCCGCCGGCACGACAATACCGACACTGCCCACGGAGTGCAGCGCAACTCATCACCGCGGGAGATTTCTGGCCGACCAAGCCGAGATCTCCCGTTCTAGTCTCCGGGCCACTGGTTCCCGGGTTCCTGTGATACGACCACAAACACGCGTATTCCAGCAACGTCACACATTGCGGTAGCCCCGCTCCAGTAGCACCCAGCTGTTGCCATCCGGATCGGAGAACGCTGCGGCGTGGCCGGGACCGGACGAGCAAAGGCGTTTTTATGCAGCAGCTTCTCCCTTGTGTTCCCGCTGTTCAAGCGCGATAGCACGAGCGGTCGATCGTGCTGGCAGTGCGGTAAATAAGACTGTCAGGCCCTCCGTCATGGTCGGGTGCGCCAGTATAGCGTCGCGAAGGACGGTGTAGGGTTGCTTCGATAACATGACCGTTTGCACGGCGGACATCACCTCGCCGGCTTCTGCACCCACGCCAGTGAATCCCAGGATCTCATCATTTTCCGTACTAATAAGGGCCTTTAGAAAGCCTCGGGTTTCGGAGATCGTAACCGTGCGGCGTACTTTGGCCATGGGAATCTTCGCCACGCGGTAAGGAACCGACTGTTTCTGCGCCTCCGATTCGCTCAACCCCACACGCGCCAACTCAGGATCAGTGAAAATGCAGAACGGCACGAGCCGGCTGCGAGTACTTCTGTTTCCGCCGTTCAGATTGTCGCGAACAATCCGGAAATCGTCAGTCGCGACATGAGTGAAATGAGGGCTCCCGGCGCATTCGCCCATCGCCCAAATACCTGGCGCCGAGGTCTGAAGGCGTTCATTCACCCGGATATAGCCACGCTCATCCACTTCTACGCCGGTTTTCTCCAGCCCCATTCCGTCAGTGTTAGGAGTTCGTCCGACAGCGACGAGGAGATCGGAGCCCTTCAAGGTGCGCTCGCCCCTCAAATCGCGCAGACGCAGCGTAATTCCCTGACCGGAGAGTCCTTCGACTCCGAGGAGATCAGTATTAAATAGCACGTCGATACCGTCTTCCTGAAACACACGCAGAATCTCTTCGGCCACGTCTGGATCCTCTCGGGCGACGAGTTGTCGTCCGCGTTCAAGTATGGTGACCCGGCTTCCGAACCTTCGTATTGCCTGTGCGAGTTCGAGCCCCACGAAACCTCCGCCCAGCACGACTAAATGCTCCGGCAAGCGATCCAATTCCAGCGCTTCGACGTGAGTCATCGGCTTGGCGGCCTTGAGACCCGGCACATCGGGAATAGCCGCATGCGTGCCAACGTTCAGGAAAACCTGATCACCCGAAAGCACACGTGTGGTCCCGTCAGTTGACCTCACCTCGACCGTTTTCTGCGCGATGAAGTGTGCTTCCCCCATGATCAACTCAGCGCCACTCGCTTTGTAGAGCTCAAGGTGAAGACGGACTTCACCGTCGACCATCTTGCGCTTGCGTGCACGCACCCCGGCCATGTTGATGGTCACGCTGGGCAGCATGACTCCGAACTCCGCGCCGCGGCGCGCCAGTTCTGCCACTTTCGCGCTGTAAATGATGTTCTTGCTTGGCAAACACGCAATATTCGGACACGATCCCCCGATCAGCTTCCGTTCGACCACAGCCGTGCGCCGCCCGACTTTGGCCATCGCCCAAGCTAGATTCTTGCCTGCTTCGCCGCTGCCGATGATAAGTAAATCAAATTGCTGCTTGTCCGACATTGTCACCTCCGAAAATTTTCTCTTTTAAGTGTGAAGAAGTTCCTTTTTGAGACGGCGGCAACCGATTTTCAATCCAGTCGCACAATGTTGACAGTACATACCCAAACAGAAAGATTTTTCGCGCTATGGTGAGCGATTCAGATTTCTTCTCTAGGCATCGTAGGATCTCTCAGGAACGCTTCCGCACGGGATCGGAATCACGAGTTGAATGCTCACTATGCTCTTGAACGCCCAGAACGGACGTGCAACGCAAGTTTGACGATGCAAGAATCCGAAACGAGGCTTCAGTTCACGCTGCCTGTAACCTTCGGAGCTAGATGCCGCGTGCGATTTAGGGGTTGGCTCCGGAGAAGAGCCGGCGTGAGCGTCTCGATTAGCGAATCCAGCTTGTGCTGTTGCTACGCAACCTGTTGAACAGGGCCGGACTTGGCGACCTCCCGGCAGGTCTTCGCGCAGCGGCGGCACGCCTCGGCACAATCGCGCATGGTTTCCATGTTGGGATACTTGCCGCACTCGGTGGGACAGGCTTCGCAGATGTCCGCGCAGACGGCGCAAAGCTGATATTCAAACCGCGAGTTCCCCGATAGCAGAGTCACCCACACGCCACATATCGGCGCGCACTCGTGACACGGTCGTACGCATTCTGCCAGTCTGGCCGGATCGTGTGTCAGCTCCCTTCGACACACGCTGAACACTGGCGCACACATTGCAGACATTCTTCGATACACCGTCCGATGGAGGGATTGGAGTCAGTGGCGGTACTCATAGGAGTCTCCTTCGCACGTAGGGTGTGATGACATTCGAAAGGGTTGTCATGTTGCGTTCTGGGGGCTATTGTTGCCTTCCTTGCTCAGTTTACCCAGGCGCTGTCGTTTTCCGCTGCTGTGCTCGCAGGGAATCATCCCGATATAGCTGTCCACCTCGTTGTTTGGGTATGGTAGCCCATCATGCCGCGGCCAAAAAGCTGATGTTCCACGTGCCGATGTCGTCACCCCAGAAAGAGCTAGCAATCAAGACTGCCGCAATCGAAGCACTCCATGATCCAAGGACGGGTCCACCCAGCCGGGGCAGCCGCTCATCGTCGGATAATCTTGATTCCCAGCATGAATCCAAACTCGTACCAGCGCCCGTTATTGTTCGTTTCATAGATGCTTACTCCTTCTGCGAACAAACTAATCAGGAACGTGGTTGGAGCTATCATGCCGTGCCAGCGCCCCAAAAACTCCTCAGGGTGCGCGTTAGGTTCCTTCGACTCGTGACCGAGGCGGACCGAATAAACGCAACCCAGTCCCCCAACGAGGGAATCCAATACCTCGTACACTGGCCACCGAGATCCGGTACGTGGAGAACGCTGCTCCCGTCGGTGTCACCGTGACCGACCTCGACAATGGCGAGGTCGTTACCTTGGAGAATCGGCAAATGGAGGACAGGACGCTTGGCGCAAAGCCATCGACATTGTTAAGGCTCTGCGACGTCGCTGGGTCGTCGCCGGGCACAAGAATAAAGAGCTTGATGACGACACCGCGCGCGTGATCGCCGAGACTCGCCAATACCTCGATGATGCCGATGATCTACTGCTGAAGAACAGCACGGCGCGCAACTTCTTCAACGCTATGCTCCCGCGCTATCCGAATCGACGCCTAGGGGCGACGACCTTGTGGGCTGGTACCAGCACTCTCTACGCATTGCGTGATCGCCATGACGGTGAGGTTCTTCAGGGAAGTTTTGCGGGCTGGTTTTGACTGATGGAGGGCGTTATACATCGAGTTAAAGGCCATAGAACGATGTGCCGCCACAGGAGGCCCAAAAACCGGTGAAAACTGAAAAGCAGCCAGATGGGAGAACCGCAATTATTTGGCTGATTTGCAGGATTCGATCAGAAGACCTAGGCGTACTACTAAGGGCCCAGATGGGCACGGCTCTGAACGCGTGGTCCTGGACTTGGGGCGATGAGGCGATGAAGGAGACATCGATGATCCGCACGAACGCTGTAATGAAGCTACTCACAACTGTTGTCTTGACCGTGGCTACCGCCGCTCAGTCGTCAGATCGATTGCCGGTGACTGACGCGGAGAAGATCGCGGACGCGCTGCGCGCTGGTCCTGTCTTCATCACCAAAGACGCGACACTGCTCGATTGGCCTGCGGCGCCTGGAGGCAAATACCGGGTCCTTCGTAGAGGCTCGAACGAATGGACCTGTCTGCCGGGTATTCCCGGGTATCCCCACGACGAGCCAGGGTGCTTCGACCCAGTATTCCTGCAATGGATTCAGGACAGCTTGGCCGGTCGCACGCCGCACGTCGATCGCATCGGCATTTCGTACATGTACAGTGGCGCTTGGGCGAAATCGGGGAAAGGGGGCGAGGAGTTCCATGTTGGTCCTCACCTGATGATTGTGAGTCCAAATCAGGACGAGTTTCAGGGGTTCAATCGCGATCCGTCGAATGGAATGCCCTACATCACACATCTGCCCAACCACACGGAACTATACCTGGTGATGCCGGTCCGCCAATGGGACGAGCAGCACGTTCATGAATGAGCTCACCGTGCTGCAACAAGCCGGTCATGCATCCCCGGCTGGCAGATAAAATCCAAGAATTGTGCGCCAGAGCCATTGCTTCTACAGAGCAGGCGGAGATGGAAGAAGCCATTGCAGAACTGAAGGCTGCCCTCAAAGAGCACATTCACAGGATGCGGGAGCGGGTCATTAGCTTTCCTGCACCTGATCGCCGATCCAGCGCCGCTGACTAAAAACCAAATCGCAGC
>JAOAPG010000329.1 GCA_025462785.1 Acidobacteriaceae bacterium | reverse complement strand
GAGTCGAACCAGCTGAAACCGGTGATTGATCGAGCACTGAAAGTTTCATTGCGAACCTTGGTTAGTACTTCTGTTGATTCAAGTCCGTGGCTTTTGGATGCTGATCTTTGCGGTTCACGGGAGGGGTTAGTTGTTCCTTGGAAATGATGCCAATCTTTGTGTTGCGTTTCACTACTTTCGATTTCGACAACCATCCTTTCTCCGCAATCTTTTCCCGGGTACAATGATTACTTCAAGCGTGACTGAATAAGTTTTATGTCGACCACCCATCCAGTTCGGCAACACTCGGTTTCAACGGAAATTCCAGCCGTTCCGCTTACCGTGGAAGGTTACAGCGTGCTGCATCAGATGATGCGCTTTCGCTGGGACACATGGCGAGCTCTCGACGCCAATCAGAAAAGCGATATCGTCCAAGAGGCCAGCGAGGCATTCGGGCGAATGGAGCAGAATGGGACAGGTCAGTCCGCTCTGTTCTCTTTGCTCGGACACAAGGGCGACCTGATGTTCGTACACTTCCGCGAGTCCTTCGATGAATTGAATCAGGCGGAGTTGCAGCTCGCTCGTTTGCGGCTGAATGATTATCTGGAACCCACGAGTTCCTATCTGTCGATCATTGAGCTTGGACTATACGAGTCCACCACTAAAATTTATCGGGAACTGGCTGAGCGCGGAATCGCGACCCATTCCGAGGAATGGAATCGCTCGATCGAAGAGACTTTGGTACGCCAGCGCGAAGCCATGCGGCCACGATTATTTCCGGAGATTCCCAAGCATCGTTATGCCTGCTTTTATCCTATGGATCGCCGCCGGGGTGAAGAAAAGAATTGGTACACCGTTCCTATTGAAGAGCGGGCCCGTCAGATGAATGAGCATGGTCTAGTTGGACGCCGCTACGCTGGCCAGGTGAAGCAGATCATCACCGGCTCGATTGGTTTCGATGATTGGGAATGGGGTGTCGACTTATTCTCCGATGACCCCGTCGTGTTCAAAAAGCTTATCTATGAAATGCGCTTCGACGAGGTTAGTGCGGTCTATGCGCTGTTCGGACATTTCTATGTCGGGCTACGCTGTCCTGCGGCAGCGCTTGGCAAGTTACTGAATGGTGAACTGCCGAGCGGGCTATGAGCCGTGCGCCCAGCTTCTGCGGTGTGATCTTGGCAGCAGGCGAATCCACTCGAATGGGACGAGACAAGGCATTGCTGCCATGGCCTCCGGCTACGGCTGGTATTGCAACCAACCAAACATTTTTATCGGCCGCGATCGCAACGTTCAATGCGGTTAATGACATGGTGATTGTGGTCGCCGGGAAAAACGAGGAATATCTGAGGCCGGTTGCTTATTCGGCAGGAGCGTCGGTTGTCCGAAATCGGAATCCAGAACTCGGACAATTCAGTTCCCTTCAAGTTGGATTGCAAGAAGTTCTCAACCAGGGACGCGACGCGGCTATGGTCACACTAGTCGATCGACCGCCGCCCAAAGTGAGTACTCTCAAAATGCTTCGTTTGGCGTTCGAAGACGCTGCTCTGCGAAGAAAGTGGGCAGTCGTGCCGGAATACGCCGGGAAGCACGGGCATCCGCTTCTTCTCGGGCGCGAAATGATTTCCCTGTTCTTAGAAGCGAACGCGACCGCGACCGCGCGCGAAATCGAACATCAAAACCAGGACCACATCGAATACATCCAAGTTGAAGATCCTTTCGTTACATTCAATGTGGATACACCGCAAGATTACGAAACTCTGGTCTCTGCAACCAAGGCTTCTACCTCAAATTAAGAATGGATTATGCTACGTGAGCACAACTCTCTCTGCTAAAGCTGTGGAATTCATCGACTCCGTTTTGCACCTCAAACCCGCCGTAGCTTTCTTCGATTGCGATGGCACCCTTTGGTGCGGCGATGCTGGCGAAAGTTTTTTCTCCTGGGAACTCAAGCGCGGTATCGTTTCGGACGCGGTTGCCGCGAACATACGAGCTCGTTATGCGGAGTACAAAGTGGGCAATGTCACCGAAGACGAGATGTGCGGAGAGATGGTCACGATGCACAAGGGGCTCAGAGAAACCGCGATGTTGAATTTTGCGGGTGAGTTTTTTAACGAGAAGTTCGTGGCGAATATCTTTCCCGAGATGCGCGAACTCGTAAGCCGCCTGCAGAAAATGGGGTGCGACGTCTGGGCTGTCTCGTCTACGAATAATTGGGTCATTGAGGCTGGGATGAAACACTTTAATATTCCAGTGAATCGAATTCTAGCGGCGTCCGTTGAAATCGAGAATGGGACGATTACCGATCGTTTAATTCGTGTTCCTTCGGGAGGAGGTAAACCCAAGGCGATTCGAGAGGTTGCGAAAATTGATCCCGACGTAGCGTTTGGAAATTCTCGTTGGGATGCTGAGATGCTCAAAATCGCTCGCCACGCATTTGCCGTAAACCCTAATTCTGATCTGCAGACAATGGCAGGTGAGCGAGGATGGATAGTCTATTGGCCCGACGGAACGTTTCCCCAAGCTGAAAAGGATTAATCCATAAATATCAGACGCGCTTAAATAGGAGTTCTGAACTTGCCCAATGCCGATGCGAATGCATCCATTGCCAAGTGGCTGGCGTGGACGGAAGCTTGTGGCAAACTGCCGACGATTTGAACCACATCTTCCCTGGTGAGTCTTCGAACCTCGTCCAGATGCTTTCCGCGCACTAAGGAAGTCAGAGCTGAGCCACATGCAATGGCAGCGACACATCCCTTGGCGAGAAAACGCACATCGACGATGCGACTATCCTCAATTTTCATCGTGAGCTTCAGAATGTCACCACACGCGGGATTCTCAATCTGTGCGGACGCATTCGCGTCAGGAACTTCACCCGCGTTGCGAGGATTCTGGAAGTGGTCAAGAAGTTGAGGAGAGTACATCAGGCAATATTCTAAACCTCGTGTGTTCTCTCAGTCGGCGGAGCAGAGTTAAGCGGTAAGATGAATCACATGCACTCAGACTATACGCCGCAACGAGTCGTGTCCTTGCAGCCCAGCGCAACTCTGATCCTGCAAACGATTGGAAGACTTGATCGTCTCGTGGCTTGCACTAAGTATTGCGTGGATGTCTGTCCCGACGCCGCACAGAACAACCGAATAATCGTTGCTGATTCCTGGACGGCACAAAGCGGACAGATATTAAATGCCCGGCCAGATCTGGTTATTGCATCTGTTCCCTATCAGGAGAAGGCGGTTACTGAAATATTGAAATCGGGAGCGCGGTTCCTGGGATTCGCACCCAAGACACTGGCCGACATATATTGCGACATCGCGTGCATTGCGGGAATTATGGGAGCCTCGGACGAAGGATCGCAAACTATTACTCTTATGCGGCACCAGATTGAAACAATCCGAATACAGGCAAGTGCTGCACGTAGCGATCGGAAGCGTCCTAAAGTCTATTGCGAAGAATGGGGCAAGCCGCTGATTGCATCGCAGGCTTGGGTCGCAGAGCTGGTGGAAATTGCCGGAGGTGAGTTCGTCGGAATTCCAGGCGCAACTACTACACCGGAGGCAGTGCTGGCAGAAGGTCCGGATGTGATGGTCGCGGCATGGTGCGGTGCAGGTGACCGCGTACCTATTGAGAAAATTATCGAGAAACGAGAATGGCAGGAGACAAAACTCGCGAGAGAACGCGGAGTCTACTGCATCAGCGACGCATTACTGAACACTCCAGCGCCCACGTTAGTTGATGGTCTACGCGCATTAGCGGCTGCTCTGTGGCCCGAAACCTTTTCATTTCCGCAAGGTCTAAGGCGAATTAGAGACGTTCGTGATGGAATCCATTTCGCGGCTATGGTGCGCTCATGAAGCGAGTAGTTGCAGCCTTAATTCTCAAAGACGAGAAGATTTTGGTCTGCCAGCGCACCCGCCATCAGGTGATGCCGCTGAAATGGGAGTTCCCTGGCGGCAAGATTGAAGATGGCGAGCAGCCCCGAGATGCCCTGCATCGCGAACTAGACGAGGAACTTGGCATCGACGCTGTAATCGGCGAAGAAGTTTCGCGGATCGTTCATACATATCCGAACGGCGGATCAGTCGAGCTACGCTTTTTCGCAGTTCACGAATATCGCGGTGAGATAGAGAATAAGATTTTCAAAGACGTGCAATGGGTGGAACGCAAAGCTATGCCCTCTTACGACTTTCTGGAAGCAGACTTGGGATTGGTTAAAGACTTGGCCGAAGGGAATCTACTATAGCGGTTCTGCCGCCCAGGTCAGTGCTCTAACGCTACTGCTGCGTATCATTTCGGCGCTTCAGCGTCGGGCGATCATCTGCGCTGTCATCGCTTTTACCGCCATCTGTAGACGTAGGATGGGAGGCGCGGCGAAGGGTAGGCTTGCCGTCTTCATGATTGCTGTCAATCTTATGGCGATTCTCTATAGAGCTAAGCCTTGCTTTCACATCCTGAAACTCTGAAGTATCGACCTTGTACTGGGGTTCCGCAGGAAGCAATGTGTTTATCTCCTGCTGCGTTTTTGCGATGCGGTCCGGAGTCTGCGGATGGGAATCGAAAGCCTTGGATATGGTGCCGGGCTTGTGCTTCTCAAGATTCTTTACCTTCTCAAAAAACGCGGTAAAAGATTGTGGGTCATATCCGGCTTTGTACATGTACTCAACGCCGAGATAATCTGCCTCCGATTCAAAGCCCCGCGAAAACTTCAGAAACCCGAGCGGGACAAGCAATCCGGCAGCTTGGTACCCGGCGTAACCGATCGGTCCGCCAATCATGATCAATGGAATCGAAGCGAGATTCATGAGCTGCCCGCGAGTATTTTCCCGAGCGGCATGGCAGGCAGCTACATGCGCAATCTCGTGCGACATCACGCCTGCCAGTTCCGCCTCATTGTCCGCTGCGAGAATTAGTCCCGAATCCACGTAGAAGAAACCACCGGGAAGGGCAAACGCATTGATTTCGTCTGAGTCGACCACCTTGATCGTAAATGGCACGAGAGCATCCGAATTACGGACAAGATTCTGCCCGACACGATTCACGTACTCAGTAATTACCGGATCGGTAACGAGCTTGGAAGTACTTTCCACTTGCATGGAATACTCCTTACCCATTGCGATCTGCTTTTCAATGCTATACCAATTGCCCATACTGCGTTGGCAGCCGATATTTCTGTTACCAATAGCGTCGATGTCGCGGACACTGCCATCGTGGTAACTCTTCACTGGGTGTTGCGCGACAGGTGGAGAAATGGTCGGTGTCAAAGCACCAGTCGGAGTGGGCTGTTGCGAACTATCGGTCTGGCCCAAAGCCAAAATGCCGGATAGACCAAGGAGGGTGAGGCAGACGGGAAGCACGAGACGATGCAGCATAAAACACCCGGGAGGTCACTTCGCTAACTTAGAAGTCCAAACGACAAGAAAAGTTTCCCAGATAGCTGGCAGAGATGCAAGAAGTTAGTTGCGCTTGTGAGCTCTTTCCAGAGTACCTGTGTCTAAAGCTTTAGCCATGGCCCGCTCTGAGTGTCCAGAA
>JAOAPG010000305.1 GCA_025462785.1 Acidobacteriaceae bacterium | reverse complement strand
GATCGGCACGATAGGCATTGAACCTGCGTTTGTAGAACACCATGTCCGTGCAGTAGTTACATGCATAGGGACAACCAACACTGCTCGCATACGCGAGTTGCCGTACTCCAGATACCGACGCGTATAAATCAAAGTTCGCCAAATGGAATGCTGGCGCAGGTAAGTCGTTAATGTTCGCGACCGGCCTGTCCGGCTCGTGATGGATTCCTGCTCGGTCTTTGAAAGAAAGTCCTGGCACACCGTGCAGGTCTTGGCCATCGGAAAATCTTTGCGCAAGTTCAAGAAGCGTGAGTTCGCCTTGTCCACGCACAACGCAGTCTACGAATTCGGGCTTCAGTGTCTGTTCAGGAACAAGGGTCGGATGCCAACCTCCGAAAACTATGGGAAGGGTACTTCGAACTTTCTTGTCTGTTTGCGCAACCCGAATTGCTGACCCGATCATTGGGCCGGTCAGTACCGAAATTCCTAAACAGAGGGCATCCGCCGTTTCTCGCAAAATTACATTTTCAAAATCGGGCGATGTGAGGTTATCGATTAAGTTGACTTCGAATCCAGCCTGCAGCAGAGGGGATGCGAGAGCCAGCAAACATAATGGCGCGCCCAACGGCGGTCCTTCGTACGGAGGATAGAAGAGCACTACTTTTTTCACGATCTCTCCTCAGCCAGCACGTCGGTTGTTCGAAACAGGGCGTTCGCGATCATAAGGACGTTCGGTTTTGGCTCGTTCGAGAAACAAAATCGGGCAGCCACCCCTTGGCTCATCGAGAGCAGCTGCCTTCCCGAGAGAACAACGCGCAATATCCGGAACATAAGCCGAGCTGAGGAGAGTGTTGTCAGCGAACTGTCAATTTTCTGTCATTTAACCGGAGGACAAGCGGAAGGACCTCGCACGCAAGGCCCAATACTTGCGCGGCTCTTGCCAAGTCAGCGGAAGTACCAATTTTACAGATCCTTGACAATGCCGCGACAACTGCTCAGAGGCCAACTGCTACGGTTTTACTCTCGAATCTATTCGGGATCCCACGCAACTCCCGTGTGAGCCCACCGAGAGCACAGACCAAGAGGTTGCTCGTGAAAAGCTCGAAAAAAATTGTTTTCTTTGTCGCGTCATTTTCCAGTATCGAGGCAACCGCTCCTTTGGGAATTTTGGCAATTTCCACTCCGCTCTTAGAAGCGGGATACGACATCCGCATCATCGATTCAACGATCACTGCTGAATATAAGAAGCGGGTTTTAGAAGAAGTCAAAGACGCTCTTTGTCTCGGAATTTCCGTGGTAACCGGGCCGATGATCCGTGAGACGGTAGAGGTAGCAAAAGCAGTGAAGGCCTGGAACCCCGACTTCCCTATCATTCTAGGAGGATGGCATCCTTCGCTTCTTCCGAAGCAAACATTGGAAGCTGAATACGTAGACATCATTGTGCGCGCTCAAGGCGAAGACAGCATGCTTGAAATCGCGCAACACCTCGAAGGCGACGCAGCATTGGATGACATCGCTGGAATTGGATTCAAACGCGAACGAAAACTCCACCTTACTCCGGAGCGCCCACTGAAGACGCTCGACAAGATGCCGACGAAAGCCTATCACTTGGCGGATTTTGATGGCTATGAACGAGTTTGTGGACGCCGATGGGCGATGTATGTTTCCAGTCTGGCCTGCCCTTTCAATTGCTCCTACTGCACCAATGCGGGAGTTTACGGACGAAAGTGGAATGCATTGCCGGTCGAACAAGTGGTGGAGGAAACGATCGAACTCACGCGTCGTTATCGCCTCGAACTACTTTGGATGGCTGACGACAACTTTTTGGTGGACCTGGACAGGGCTCTGAAAATCGCTGAAGGGCTGATTCGCGCCGGCGGTACTTTCAAGTGGAGTGTGCAAGCAACTACGAATCTGACTGCGCGCCTTAGCATTTCCGAACTAGCTGTTCTGAGAAGGTCCGGGCTGCACCAGATATGCCAAGGAATTGAGACTGCATCGCCAACGGTAATGAAGCTCATGAACAAGGATTTTCAAGTCCTGGCTGATATTTACGAGTCAACCGAACGCTGTGTGCGGGCCGGTGTCATTCCTTCTTTCAATATTATTTTTGGCTATCCCGGCGAGGGCAAAAAGGAACGACGCGAAACCGTGGCGTTCATGATGGATGTTTGCCGAAAATTTCACGGCGCGGAGTTCTGGACCAATATCTTTACGCCATATCCAGGATCCCCGATCTTCTCTCAGGCGGAAAAACTCGGCATTGAAGTTCCTAAAACCCTCGAGGGCTGGGTTGAGTATTTTCCGCGATACACCGTCCTGCCTTGGCTCAAAGGCAAGGATCACGAGCGAGTTCAAACAATGCGTGACTACCTCCGCATCGCTTTTGATCGCGCCCCGATCGCGGCGAAGGGTCCGGGCTGTTTCGCAAAGACGGTTCAGCATCTCACCGCCCATCCCGCTCGCTGGCGATTGAATCATGATTTTTATAAGTTCCCGGTCGAACTCTGGGTGAATCGCACATTGAAGAACATTGTGAAATTGCCTAAGCCCAGCGTCGATGCCACAACTATGGGACCCGCGACTGCTCCCAGTTGCAGTTGATTCTTCGACCACCGAGCAATGGTGACTAAGCTTGCCGGGTAAGTTCCGACATGATCCTTTTTTATAATCCTCGAGCTACAAGACCTCGCAATCGGCGCTTCCCGCTTTCTATCTTGGCCATTGCCGCTGTAGTAGAAGGGCGAGAGGATTACTGCATAGTGGATGGGAATCTTGATCCACATCC
>JAOAPG010000281.1 GCA_025462785.1 Acidobacteriaceae bacterium | reverse complement strand
CCGAAGCGGCAATTAAATTCGAGCACCACTGGACCGCGTGCTGTCATCATCAAACCACAGTAAAGGATTCCCTTGTATTCCGCATCTTCAGCTTTCATGCCATCAATCACTGGACGCGCGATGTGTTGGACCAGCCAGTTTCGCATCTGGTCGTCTACCAGAGTTGAAGTCGAATATGCGCCCATGCCGCCAGTATTCGGACCCGTGTCGCCATCGCCGATCCGTTTATGATCCTGAGCCGCAACCAGAGGCGTTACGCGCTCACCGTCACTCAACACCAGAAAGGAAATCTCGTCTCCCTTCAGACATTCTTCGAGCACTACACGCGAGCCAGCTTCTCCCACCAGCTTGCCGCTGAGCATCTCCGCGGCGACTGAAGTCACCTCTTCTTTGCTGTGACAAATCACAACACCCTTTCCGGCAGCCAGACCGTCCGCTTTTACTACGATCGGCGTCGAGAAGTGAGGTAAAGTGTCGCGAACTTGTTCCACTGAGTTGCAGATGGCATAGTGCGCCGTCGGAATTCGATGGCGCTGCATGAATTGCTTGGCGAAACTTTTGCTCGACTCCAGTTGGGCAGCCGCTTTAGTCGGTCCGAAAATGCGCCATCCGCGTTGATTGAATTCGTCCACAATACCCAATTGCAGCGGGATTTCGGGACCAATCACAGTCAGATCAGGCTGAATCTTGCGGGCCAGTTCCAGCAGTGAGTCGATGTTTCTCGCGTCGGCGGGGAGGCACTCGGCTTCATTCGCAATTCCGCCATTGCCGGGTGCGCAATAAATCTTGGAAACGCGTGGGGATTGGCGCAGTTTCCAGACCAGTGCGTGCTCGCGTCCGCCACTCCCAACGACAAGAACTTTCATATTTTTCGGAACAACGTCAGACTTAATCGAAAGAAAACTAAGAATAACTCAAAGCCTGAGCTAGAGCCAACGTCGGTTGCGGTTCGGTAATGGGCAGTCGCCATCAAAGATCGCTATTAACTGTGCTTAACTCCGCCGTATAATCCTTCAAGATGATCACGGTTTCCAAAGAAGACTACCTCAAGGCCATTCTTGAGGCTGAGAGCGAAGGCGAGTCTGTCATCTCCGCCACTCTCGCGCACTGGCTGTCGGTGTCGCCTCCAGCGGTCACAATGGCGCTTCGCCGCCTTAAAAAGGACGGGCTCGTCCGGGTCCAAACCGACGGACATGTCGGCCTTACTTCCGCGGGACGCAAGATAGCCCGAAAGCTTACATTGCGCCATCACCTCATCGAGCGCATGCTTTCTGAAGTCTTTGGAATGGAGTGGTTTAAAGTTCACGATGAGGCCGAGCGCCTGGAACATGCTGTCTCGCCAGATTTTGAAGCGAAACTGCTTTCGAAACTTGGCCGCGGAGGCGCTTGCCCCCACGGCAATTTGAGCGAATTGGAAAGTCCAGTAAGCCGACGAAGACGAGGGCTGGTGTTGCTCGCGCATGCCGAAGGAAATACCGGGTATGTGGTTAGCGGAATTTATGAACGCGATCGCCGTTTGCTGGAATTCCTGGAGCAGCGTGGAATCCGGCCTGGAGCGCACTTACACGTTTCGCAACGAAACTATGACGGTACTCTGACGCTCGCTACCGACGCTGGCGCAGTGGCCCTTGGCAGCTCAGCAGCTGAAAAGGTTTGGGTTACAGCAGGCGATCGCCGCGGGCGCCGGCAGTCCTCCAGCAATTAACCCCAGCAGTTTGTTTATTTACTTTTTACAAGAACATCCGCTTTCTGCACTCACCTCAAGCTGATTCACCGCTATTAACTGTGGTTTACATCTTCATGTATACTTACGCTAATGCTCCGGAGGCCAGAGCAGATGCGCGACTATGCCGACCGAACTGACGAATCGCGAACAGGCTGGCCAGTACGAGGCGCCCCGAGCGAGCCTGCCCGAGATTTACAGCAGCCTGAGTGTTCCCCGCTCGGCGACGTTCCTGCGCAAACTCTTCGCCTTCGCAGGTCCCGGCTTCCTGATCGCTGTCGGATACATGGACCCCGGGAATTGGGCCACCGACCTGGCCGCCGGATCGAAGTATAACTACTCGCTACTCTCGGTCATCATGGTCTCGAACTTCATGGCTATTTTGCTGCAGGCATTGGCCATCAAGCTCGGAGTGGTTACGGGACGCGATCTGGCGCAGGCCTGCCGTGAGCACTTTCGCCGTCCGGTATCGCTCGCCTTGTGGGTGTTGGCGGAAGTAGCGATTGCGGCATGCGATCTCGCCGAGGTGATTGGTTCCGCGATCGCACTCAACTTGTTATTCCACATTCCTCTGCTATTGGGCGTTTGTCTTACAGCGTTGGACGTTCTGCTTATTCTGGTTCTGCAATCCAAGGGCTTTCGCTTCATCGAGGCTCTAGTTATTACATTGATCGCGACAGTCAGTGTGTGCTTCGGGCTCGAGGTTTTGTTTTCTCACCCCAGCACGACGGGCCTCGTGAGGAGCTTTTTCGTTCCGCACGCGCAACTATTTCGCGACCGTGAAATGTTGTATATCGCCATCAGCATCCTGGGCGCGACCGTGATGCCACACAACCTCTACCTCCATTCGGCCATTGTGCAAACGCGCGATTTCGAGCGCACCCCCAGAGGGAAACGTGAAGCCATTCGCTTCGGCACTATCGACTCGACCGTCGCGCTTACTATTGCGTTGCTGGTGAATGCGGCCATCCTCATCGTTTCCGCCGCTACATTCTTCAGCCGCGGATACAACCAAGTCGCCGAAATTCAGGACGCGTATAAACTCCTTTCTCCGCTTCTCGGCATCGCAGGCGCCAGCACCATCTTTGCGTTGGCACTGCTTGCGTCCGGCCAAAATTCAACATTGACCGGCACTCTGGCGGGGCAAGTTGTTATGGAGGGTTTTCTGAACATCCGCCTGCGTCCATGGCTGCGGCGTTTGATTACGCGAGGACTGGCGATTGTTCCCGCTATCATTGTTACGGCTTTTTGGGGAGAGCGCGGCACCGCCAACCTTCTGGTTTTCAGTCAGGTCATTCTGAGCATGCAGTTGAGCTTCGCGGTGTTTCCGCTGGTGATGTTTACCAGCGACAAGAGCAGGATGGGCGAATTCGTGAACGCGCCGTGGCTGAAGAGTCTGTCATGGATCACTGCCGTGTTGATCCTTCTGCTAAATGCCTGGCTTTTGATTGGACTTATCCACAGTTAGAAGTCGCGGAATGCATCAAGATCTCTTGCCTCGACCTCTGATGGCCAGCAAAGAGGAAATCTATGATACAGTGCTTATCGCCATCGCATTTTCACCTATATGTTTAGGTTTCGTTTCAACATAGGTCCCTCCGCTCGAGCGCTCATACTCAGACTCTTTGTTAGCCTGATGATCGCTTACTTGGCTTTCGGAGCTTTCATTTGGTGGGCCATGCGCCAGCCTCCAGAAACGTTCGGCCGCGTGATGGCCAGAATGCCTGGCCCCGTTCCTTTCTTGCTTTTTCCGTTTGAAACTGCCTGGACACAAGCTCGCGCCGGCCACCTGCAAATCGGAGATTCTGCACCGGACTTCTCTCTGCTTAAGGTGGATAAAAGCGAACGGGTCCAGCTCTCCACGTTGAACCAGCGCCAGCCAGTGGTGCTTGTCTTCGGAAGCTATACGTGACCGCCATTCCGGCGGGAGGCTCCCGCCCTTAACAAGCTTTACGAGCAGTACGGTGATCAAGTCGCTTTCTTGGTCGTTTACATTACCGAAGCGCACCCTAGTGATGTTTGGCAAATGCAAAGCAACATCAAAGACAAAGTTGTTTTCGCCAGCCCTAAGAGTGAAGAAGAGCGGGCATTCATCGCTGGGGCATGTGTACGAAAACTAGGTCTTAAGTTCCCTGCTCTCCTCGATGAGTTTGGCAACTCAACGGAACAAGCGTACACAGGCTGGCCGGATCGCATCTACCTGATCGATTCGCAAGGGCGCGTTGCTTACAAGAGCAAGCCTGGTCCATTCGGTTTTAAACCCGAACAGTTAGCAGCAGCGCTGGCTCGAACGCTTCCGGCCCGAGCTAGTAAATGAGAACAAAACACAGGAATCCACTCGTTCTCAATCTGCTTTCTAATGTTCGGGCTCATATATTAGCAAGGCCGCTGGTTCTTGCTCAGTCGCCGCACCTGCGACATAATAACGATTCAACTCAGGCGACCAAAACGACGTTCCAGCGGCTGCGCGCGTTGGTATCTTCCCAATAATTTCGTAATGATCAGCATCTTTCTGCTGATAGACATACACGAAACCGACCGACAAATCTCGCCCCGGAAACGTACACGCGCTTGTGCGCCGCATCGAAGTAACCGGCGTCCATACCTTCTGGCGTCGGTAGATGAAAAACCTCTTTGCCCGACTTTGAGTCCATTGCAATCATTTCAGGGGGCGTGCGGGTTCCGATGAACAACCGTGAGGTGGATTCGTAGAACGCGGCATCACCTGGATGCTGGCTTGTTACGGGCCAAGTGGATACAACTTCTCGCTTGTTGGTATCGATACCTGGAGTTTATTGGCAATAGAAACGAAGACAAATAAGTCTTTCCAGCTTTGTCTAACAGAAGCTCAGAAGGGTGAGCCACGACCTTTATTTCACCAACTACCTTGTCGTCCTGGGCATCAACGACTCCGATTTCTCCGTAGTCCTTTCGATTTCGACGGTGTTGTTACCGAGAGCGGCACCAATGACTCGTTTGCGCTTTCCGTCGAATGTGAAATGGTCTATGCGACCTCCGACGTTGGGCAATGGAATTTCTTGAACCAGCAGCAAGGGCGTCCTTTCAGGCGCGCTGGGCGGGTCTTGTGACATTGCGTGGGAACAAAGAATCAACGTTACGACAAAAAAAGCGGAGAACTTTCTCATTCGCTCCCCATCCAGCCCAAGTTCAGGGATGAGAAACCGCCTCAAATTCGTGATTGACGGAGTGGGTCCTTTGATCGGAACCGTGAAGTCGGGCTGTAGCAGGTTAGCGGAACACCCGTTCCGACGTGTGAAATATTACAACTAATTTCGAGACTTAGCCCGTTTCATAACTAGAATAGACGTTTCCTAGATTCACCAGAATGCAAAGAAGTCAAACTGAGCGGCCAATGAGACTCTGGAAGAAACTTCTTCTCGTACTGGTGTTAGTCACAATCCTTGCGGCCGTCGGCACAACCGTCTTGATCCGACGCGGCTTTAGGGCTACCTCTGAGCCATCAAACTTCGAGAAAAAGTTGGCGACGACCGCCAGAAATCTAGCCATCCCACATCACGACCGCGTTGAGAAGAACCCACTGGAAGCAACTCCGGAAGTGATGCAGGAAGCCCGCGAACACTTCATCGCGCGCTGTGCGATTTGTCACGGCAGCGATGGCAAAGGACAAACTCAAATCGGAAGCAGCCTCTATCCTAGAGTGCCTAATCTGCTTTCGTCTGAAACGCAGAGCCTCACCGATGGCGAGGTTCATTACATCATCGAAAATGGAGTCCAGCTGACGGGAATGCCCGGTTGGAGTAATCCGCACCAGGAACAGGACGATGAGAGCTGGAAGCTCGTGCTATTCATCCGCGGCTTGCGACCACTCACGACAGACGAGAAGTCACAACAAAGTAAAACTGCAGATGCCGCGCCCTATGTCGGCTCAAAGGACTGCGAAAAATGTCACGCCGCGATATATGAGCACTGGAAAAAGACGCCGATGGCAAACGTGGTACGTGATCCTCGCGAATATCCCGATGCCATCATTCCTGATCTTGCTACTGACACGGTGGCGAAGTTTACGAAGGATCAGGTAGCGCTTGTTTATGGCAGCATTTGGAAGCAGCGTTACTTCACAAAGGTTGGGGACGACTATTTTCCCGAGCCTGCCCAATGGGACATTGTCAATCACGCGTGGCGTCCCTATTTTGTGGCTAAGGGAACCGATTGGTGGGAACCCTTTTATCCTCCCGACAACATGAAACGGCCGACGGGGCCGACCTGCGATGGATGCCATTCCGTTAATTACGATATTCACACGAAGCAGGTTACAGAATGGAATGTTGGCTGCGAGCGCTGCCACGGCCCGGGTAGCGTACATGTTGAGCATCCGACCCGCGGCAACATTTTAAATCCTTCACGCATGGACTATGTCGCAGCTAGCGATACTTGCATCCAGTGTCATTCGCAGGGCCGCCCGTTGACCCCTCTGATCGAAGGCAAGTACTACGATTGGCCGGTCGGTTATCGTGCGGGACTCAGGCTGCAGGATTTCTGGAAATTAGAAGACCATACGCTGGGGCAGACTAACTTTACGCATTTCTCCGATGGCACCGCGCACAAGAACCGGATGCAGGGCAACGACTTCGTGCAGAGTGTGATGTATCGACGTGGAATTACTTGTTTCAGTTGCCATGACGTGCATGGAACGGAAAACTATGCGCAATTACGGAAACCAGCCGATAAGATCTGTTTAGATTGCCACAGTCCCTTGTCGCTCAACGGACCTCGTACTGCCACATTGGCGGAACACACTCACCATAAAGATGGCAGCTCAGGAAGTCAGTGTGTTGTATGCCACATGCCGCAGATCGAGACGACTGTTGCAGACGTGAAAGTGCACGCCCATACGTTTAGGTTTATAACGCCAGAGATGACGGAAAGGTATGGCATACCAAATCCATGCACCTCATGCCACAAAGACAAATCCACCGCTTGGGCAACAGAGGAATTGCGCCACTGGCCGGAACGCTCTCCATGGAGGGTTGAATAGAACTTTTTTTTGATTGGTCGGCCCTAGTGGACGATTTTAGAACTTTTCTGTTCTCCGGCTCCTTCGAGCAGAACGCTTATGCCGGAATCTTCATTGAAGGAGAGAAATGCTACAAAGACAGACCGTGAGTTCCTCGGAAAGGTTACGGGGCAGCGCAAGGAACCGATTGCGCGAAGATGCGGAGGGGCGGCGAAAGGCGCCGATCTGCTCCCTATTGTGTGTAATGCTGCCCTGACTAGTGGCCCAGATCCCCCCGAAAGTGATTTCGAAGCTATCTCCCGCATAGACGCAACGGTAGCCTGCCGCTGGAAATATTCGGACACGCCAGGCCTCGGCAATGAGGCCATTGTCGTCCCGAATGACGATGGAATTGTTCGAGCTTCCCCCCACTTTTCCCGCATACTCCGCCCCGCCGAGAAATCCGCCTTGGATGTATAGAGTGGCCTTTTTGCGGCCGTACTCGAGTGTGGCACTCTTTTTGCCGTTTCCCGTATATCGTCCTAGGTCGCGACCAAACTCGTCCTGGATGCGGTATTCGGCTTTTGCCAAGCTAGGGGTGGAAACAATCTGATAAAGGGTCAGTTCCTGGGAAGAGCTATGCCCCAATCCGCTGATTCTCCAGGCATCGGCGGCAGTGAGTTCTCCGGCGGCTCGTTCAGCCCTTGGCTGGATCACCAGCGCCCAGAAAATCATTCCGGCGAAGCACAGGATTGCAAACATTATAAGTATAGATAGCTCGACCATGCGGACTGGATGATAACAGCACACACACGTACCCAACAAAGTTCTAAACTGCAAAACGGGCAGGTATGTAAGTCTTTAAAACGAACGGTGGGATTTTATTGGTCGGGCCGGGCAGATTTGAACTGCCGACCCCTCGCACCCCAAGCTAGTGCTCTACCAGGCTGAGCCACGTCCCGACGAAAGGAATGATCGCCGGCGGAAATCCGCAAGCGATTAGGGTTGACTTGAGAATTTTACACTACAAGAGGCTCTTCCGAAGCTTCTTTTCGGAACTGCTTTCCGGCGATTAGCGCGACTTCTTGTGTTTCCGATTCTTTCTCGCGGCCTTTCTCGTCTTTCTTGACTTCGGCCTGGAATCTTGCCGACGCGCTGATTTTGCGGGCGATGAATCAACGTCCGCGAACTCAATTTTCTTTTCGAGGGGATCAATGCGCACCACGAGAACACGAATTCGTTGTCCCATGCTGTAGATCTTATGGCTCCGCTGGCCAATGATCTCGCGGGTGTTTTCGTGGTACGTGTAGTGATCGTCCGTAAGGCTATTGAGAGGGACAAGACCTTCGACGAATAGGTCTGTAAGCTCCACGAAGAAGCCGTATTTCGTAACGCTGATGATTAATCCGTCGAATTCGTCTCCGACGTGCTTCTCCATGAATTTGGCTTTTTTCCATTCCATCAGTTCGCGTTCGGCTTCGGTGGCACGGCGCTCCGCTCGGCTTGATTCTTCTGCGATCTCGTGGAGCTCTGTAAGCGGGATAGGACCATGAACTGGCTCAGAAGATTCTCCGCGAGCGGCGTGATCGCGGCGCTTGGACCAAGGTGTCGCGCCCGAGTCTTTATGGCTCGATTTCCGCTGGGTGGCATCTGGCAGCGGGAACACTCCAATGGGCACTTCTCTTTCCCAGTGTTCTGGCGATTCGCGGACCACATCTTTCAAAATCCTGTGCACAATCAGGTCGGGATATCGACGAATTGGAGAAGTAAAATGCGTATAGTGAGTTGCGGCCAAGGCGAAGTGGCCGAGATTTTCCTCCGAATAGCGCGCCTGCTTCAACGACCGCAGCATCAGAAAAGAAAGAATTCTCTCTTCCGGTTTACCTGCAATCTTCTCCGTGAGCTTCTGGTACATGCGCGGAGTAATGTGAACTTCCTTGGGGATCTCCATCTGCTTGGGACGTTTTCCCGTTCCATAGCTGGCGCGGCGATCAGACTTGAACTGCACCCGCTGAATGGGTAGTGGGCCCACGCCTAATGAATAACCAAATGTTGCCGCGATTACTTCAAAGTCGTACACGCGCTTTGGGTCCGGCTTCTCGTGAACTCGGTGAAGCGAAGCGATATGCTTGCTATCCAGATATTGGGCCACGCATTCGTTTGCACAAAGCATGAACTCTTCGATCAGGCGGTGAGCTATATTGCGCTCGGAACGCGTAATACTCTTCATCAGGCCAAATTCGTCGAACTCGATGACTGGCTCTGGCAAATCGAAATCGATAGAGCCTCGCCTTTCCCTTTTGCGGTTGAGAATCAAAGCGAGGTCGCGCATTTTTTCGAAATTAGGAACAAGATCCGCATACCGCTCTCGCATGCCCTTATCGCCTTCGAGGACGGCGTTCACACCGGTGTAGGTCATGCGCTCCGCCGACCGAATGACGCCTTCGCTCAGTTCATATCCAATCACTTCCCCGCGAGGATCAATTTCCATGACACAGGACATCACCAGCCGATCCAATTTTGGACGCAAACTGCAAATGTCCGTGGACAACTCAAGTGGCAGCATGGGCACGGCGCGATCTGGAAAATAGACACTAGTGCCGCGAAGGCGTGCCTCCTGGTCCAGGGCCGAATCTTCCGTCACATATTGTGAGACGTCGGCGATGTGTACCTGGAGCTCAAAATTTCCATTGGTAAGCTGGCGAACCAGAACCGCGTCGTCGAAGTCGCGAGCGGTTTCTCCGTCGATTGTGACGATAGGAAGATCGCGAAAATCTCGCCGCGTGCCAAGCTCCGTCGCAGGAATGATAGGTTCGGCGTGCTCGGCTTCTTGAAGTACTTCAGGCGGGAAGCGATGTGGAAGATGAAACTTACGAATGATCATCTCAACGTCGACGCCGAAATCGTCCTGATAGCCGAGAATCTCCGCTACTCGCCCGCGCGGATTTTGTGTGCCCGATGGCCAGTCCGTGATTTCCACATCGACTACGACATTTTCCAAGTCTTCCCATTTGGACCGGCTACTGGCCTCTGATCCTATGACGCGGTGAACATTCTTGCCCGCCTTTCGAGGCGCAGCTGTGCCTGCAGAGACGGATTGGCTTCTTGCCGCACCGTCGCCGGTTTGACCGTCCGGGTATTCCATCCCAGGAGGAATGATGATTTCGCGTGAGATCTTCTGATCAATCGGGATGACGTAGTTGTGCCGCGCACCATAGTGAAAAATTCCGACCACCGTTGCATGGGCCCGCACAACCGGACGAATAATGCGACCCTCCGCACGCCCATCTGGACGAATTGTGCCGATCTCGACCAGCACGCGGTCACCATGCATTGCTGAGCCGACAGCATGGGGCGGGATAAAGATATCCCCGGATAGCTTGGCCTTCAGTCGTTCATCGAGCGAACTGGCGTCGGGAATGACGAATCCGAAGCCGTCCCGATGCATGGTGAGCCTTCCCACCACCATGTTCTTTCCTGCGGCAGTATGAGGAATCGCGTACCGGTTCGATTCCACTTTCGTGAGTTGGCCAGATGACGCTAGCCGTTGGAGAGAATCTGATAGTTCGCCACGTCCGTCACCCTTTACCGCAAGCTCGCGAACCAACTGCTTGTAGCCAGCCGTGCGGTTAGGCTGCCGCTCAATTTTCTTCAGGATGGCGGAATCGGAAACTTTATTGGAGACCATAGGTTAGGCCACCACTAAAACCATATCACGGCGGCAAAGTCTCGCCGTTCGAGTGCGTCGCGGTGTTTCCAACCACAGTCTCTGCTCAAACCCTCCCCCCTTGTATCCCATCTTGGTTGGGCGGCCCCAATGTGCGTGTGGCGGGGTCAGTAAGAACTCCCTGCAGAACGAAAGAATTACAGGAATGTAACCTGGCGAGACGACAAGCGAGACCAAAAATTGCAGCGATATCAGCCTAT
>JAOAPG010000274.1 GCA_025462785.1 Acidobacteriaceae bacterium | reverse complement strand
GCGCTCGAACGTCACAGCGTCACGCGCATCCGTGCGGAAGCCGGCGTGCCCTGTGCGCGCATCGCCCGGCAATGCGTGAAGTGGGGTTTGGGGCCGGCCGAATTCTTTGCGGGAATCCCGGCGATTCTATTTGTGCCCGTTGCACGATGCCTGCCTCATCAATATAGACCCTCACTTTAACTCTGACGATCCCGTGAATAGTGCGGAGTGAACTCCTGGAGACATCAGGCAGAACTGGTCGAACAACCTTGCCAACTGCATCCGAGTTTGCGACTATTTTCGTTTCTGCTGGTAGGTTTGCCGGAGAAGGCGCTTGCGATTGAATTGTATTTGCTGAAATTGCGCTTTTGGACTCCCGGTGCTTAAACAGCAAGACTCCCGCCAACATCGTTGACAACAGCACCACGATCGCGACAGGACCGAAAAGGCGGCTGTGCTTGATCGCCATGTCGGGTCTGTCACCGCCGGAGCTCCGAACGGGAAGAGCGGATCGACCTAGCTCATTCTGGATATCGGCTATCGTACATCGCTGTTCCGGCTCAGAGCGAAGACACTGCTCGGCAATGTTGCCGAATGGAGAAGGAAGCTTATAAAGAATTGCTTCTCTTTCCCTTGCGCTAAGTGATCCCAGCTTTTCCTGCGTGAGTGCCTCCACCAGCGTCACGCCAAGTGACCAGACATCTACCGAAGGTATAGCTCGTCCGCTAGCCGCCTCTGGAGGCAGATAATGACTTGGCCCTGCTAGATCATCGTTCGGCTGCCCCGTCCGCATGATTCCATCACTGGAGATTTTCACCTGCTCATCGACCACCATAATATTTGACGGCTTGATACGTCCGTGCACGAACCCCTGAGCGTGAAGATACGCCAGAGCGTCCAACATCGGACCCAGCATTTCGTGCGTCTCTTTCGCTGTCAGGGGTCGATAGGAGAGGATTGTCGAAAGATTCTCTTCCGCGCACTCCATCACAACGTAGGGCCAGTGTTCCTCTCCAACGGTATGTTCCCCGATACCGAACAGACGAATGATATGCGGGTGGGATAAGTCCTTGATTGAACTCCAAATGGAAAGTTGGGATTCCGTGCTCTTTGCGTCGGCCTTTATTAGTTTGATTGCAGCTCTTTGTGCACTGGCGGAGTTGAGATTCGTCAGGAATACAGCGCGATCCTGAGACCCGCCAAGGTACTCACATAATTCGAACCTGCCGTCGATCTTCTGGCCTTGCCAGCGCATCCATTCCTGAGGCATCTGTCCACAGATATCACAATCACGAGCGTTTGAGTACCGGTTCGAGAAAGTTTAAATAACGCACTCGGAACTGGCGAGCGTGATGCCTGCCTTGCCAGACTCCCGCCCTTTGAGAAAGGCTCATTGCGCGACGAGTGCTAGAGGGTCAGATAAGTCGGTCCTTCCGCTAGTGCGGGGTTCTCGGAGAGCATGGCAATGTCCGAGCTTGCGATTCTCGTCCCGTTCCCAGTCTCCGCCTTCTTGTAAACGGCAGCTGCAGTCGCGGCATCGATCGGGCTTTCCTACCTTCTTGTCACTGTTGTCATGAACAGGATCGACGACCCTGCGTTCCCGCCTACCCAGAGGCGTCGCAGCCGTTTGCAATTCGGAACAGGACGAAGGCATTTGCTAGTACAGTTCCTTCCCTCTGCAGGGGCCAGGGCGCGGTGCTTGGGATTGAAACGAGAAAGGCAGCTGACAGTTGTTAAACGTCAAAGCCTTTGCGCATTCTTGAGCCCTTCCTCCTCTTACCATCATCTCAGTCATAAGATTTCTTGTGAGCGACGGACGACAGGTCACGATGCCCGAACAGACAGCTCCCTTCATCGACGGACTGTATGGAAAGTTGGTAGAAGGTGGGATCGGGTATTTCTTCCCCTCGGCGAAGTTCGATTTGCTCGAGCCTGATGCAGGCGCGGGCGAACATCGCAACATGCAGACTTCCGGGGAAACGTCGCTGATCCTGGAATGGCTCGGGTGCCGGTATTCCCTCACACGGGATGAAGCCTTCTCTGACGCGGAGTTGAAGCTGCTAACGGGCATCGGCGCAGTTTTGGACTCCCGATACCGAATGCTCGTTGACGCTACGCGGGTCGAGCAGCAATTCGATCTCTTTCGGGGGCTTGCCGAAGATCGATACGTTTCCGCGTACATCGACGCTACTCCGTACGTGAAGAAAGTGTGGAAAGGACCCGATCGAGTAGAGGATGCGATCGAGGTCCTTCGGACGAGTTCACTGAGCACTTCCGAAAACCGGCGCATCTCAACAGGTGTTCTACTCTTCGGGAAAGAGCCAGATCCTTGCCATGAGATGCCGGTGACGCCCTCGGGTGCCCTTCGTTATTCTCCCGCCTTGAACTCAATCCGCAGCTTCTACCGGCTCTGTGATGGACTACAGACTCTGGCACTGGTCGATGAGAATGGGTTTTTGGTGGAAATCGTCGATGTTGTACAGTGGGCGCTCCCTTATTCAGACACCAAACTTCCCGTGCCCAGTCCTGCACAATATCAAACCCATAGTCAAGGCACGCTGTGCGGCGGACATGTTTGCATGATTCTTACGCCCAATGGGGAAATGAAGATTTTTGCTAATGGCGCGGAGGTTTTCCGTTTCTGGGACGGCCGCTGGAGACTCACAGACGCAGAGCGAAAGTACACCCTTTGGACCGAGGCGATCGGGAATTTCGAACTTGCGGAACGTTTGTTTAGTGTGGCCCTCAATTTAGCAGAAGATCGCCGGGGCGGACTCTTGGTTGTCCTCGACAATCCCAGCACTGCCCGGAAGCTGGTGTCAAGAACCGATCTACTTTCCCCTTTGCCCGATCGTGGCGAGCACCCGGTTGCCGGTACAAAGGACCAACTCCACTACTTATTGCATCAGAAGCGAGTACTTGATGTCCCGAGCGCTGTTCTAGAGACCGTAGCCCGGATCGATGGCGGGATTGTGCTGGACCGCGCATCCAACCTGTTGGCATTCGGCGCCATTCTCCGCCATCCCGACTTGGCGGAGTTGCATCCGGAAAACATTGAAGGCGGTCGAACTACTGCCGCCGTCTCTGCGTCGCGATTTGGGAACGTCCTCAAGATCAGTGAAGACGGGATGATCTCATTCTTTCAGAATGGTAAGTGCATCTGGGACATATAGGCTCGGCCGCGACTCACAAATAAGCTCAAGAGCTTCAGTCTGATTCCTTCATCTCAAGTTGCCGTAACTCTCTAATCAACTCAGCTATCTGGTCTAGAAGGATGATCATGTGGCCGTTCGATCCCGAAAACTACCGAACTGCCCGACCACGCACAAGGCCGACCAGCGCGTACTCATGTGGGCCGGATCGCCGTACGCGCATGCGCACACCATGGGCCATTTTCCGTAATCCAGCTTGTTGCAACGAGCATCATTTATATTGTCAGTGAATTTTGCGACTCAGAGTGTTGTTGCTCGTCATCGCTCTTCGGGAGTGTTCAAATGCAATTATCCAACCCATTCAACACTCTGTTGTCTGTCCTGGTTGCGGCAATGTGCATGGGCAGTGCATCGACGCCGACTCAAACACAATCCAGTCCGGTAGGAAAAGCCAAGAACCCAGCGTGCCCAAATGATGACAGCGGGTTGAAGTTACCAGCCGGCTTTTGCGCAACCGTCTTCGCTGAAGGCATTGGTCACGCCCGCCACATGGTAGTTGCGCCGAATGGAGTTCTTTACGTGAACACCTGGTCGGGCAGGTACTATGGCAACGACACGCCGCCTGCAGGCGGTTTCCTCGTGGCCCTGCAAGACAAGAGGGGTAATGGGAAGGCCGATGTGATTGAGCGCTTTGGCCAGACCGTCCAAACTGGCGGAGCAGGCGGCACTGGCATTGGCCTCTATAAAGGATCAATCTATGCCGAGATCAATGATCGCATCGTGCGATATTCATTGCCCGCCGGCTCCATCGTGCCGGGTGGCTCTGCGGACACCATCGTCTCTGGATTGCCTTTGGGCGGCGACCATCCAATGCATCCATTCATCATCGATGCCGAAGGTTCGATGTACGTCGATGTGGCCACGGCAACCAATTCTTGCCAGCTGAAAAATCGGACACTCAAGTCGCCTGGCGCAGATCCCTGCACGGAACTTGAGACCCGTGGTGGCATCTGGCGCTTTGACGCAAACAAGACGAATCAAAACTTTTCACCGGCTGAACGCTTCGCTACGGGAATCCGCAATGCTGAAGGTTTCGCCATCGACTCAAGCGGGCAAGTGTTTGTGACCCAACACGGACGGGACCAGCTGCGCGCCAATTGGCCCGACCTGTATAAACCCGACCAGGAGGCGACGCTGCCGGCTGAAGAGTTGTTGCTTTTGAAGGCAAAGGGAGACTATGGCTGGCCCGAGTGCTACTACGACCCGTTCGTCGAAAAACTGGTTCTGGCGCCGGAATACGGTGGCGACGGCGGCAAAATGATCGGCGTATGTGCGAACAAGATTGCTCCGATTGCGGGATTTCCCGCCCATTGGGCTCCTAATGCAATGCTGCGGTACGACAGGAAACAATTTCCGGCGCGTTACCGCGACGGCGTCTTCATCGCGTTCCACGGGTCATGGGATCGCGCGCCATATCCGCAAGGTGGCTACAACGTGATTTTTCAGCCGCTCGCCGGTGACCGCGCATCCGGTCAGTGCGAAATATTTGCGGATGGTTTCGCGGGAGCGGTGAAGTCGCCGGCCCAAGCTGCACACCGTCCCTCGGGCTTGGCGGTGGGACCGGACGGTTCGCTCTACGTTTCCGACGATGTGCGCGGAAGGATCTACCGGATTGTCTATCATGGCGGTTCCGAAGGCGGTGCCGCGAACGTCACGCCATGTCCGAGTGAAGCAGCTCCGGCCGGCACTCCCGTTGAGGTGGCCGCGGGACCGCCAGAGGGCACGCATCCAGACGCCGGTGCGGCCGCAACGTCTCGTCTTCCCGTTCCTGAAGGAGCGACACGAGAAATGGTTGAGCTCGGGGAGCGCATCTACCGCGGCCAAGTGGGCGGAGCGGCGTGCACGGGCTGCCATGGTGACAGCGGTCAGGGCACGCCTTTGGGGCCCAATCTAACGGGCAAGAAATGGCTGTGGAGCGACGGTGGTTATGCCGGAATCGCGAAAACGATAACCGAAGGTGTGTCGGAACCGAAGCAGTATCGCAGCCCCATGCCGCCGATGGGTGGGGCGCAACTTACGCCCGACCAGGTATCAGCCGTCGCAGCGTATGTGTGGGCCCTGAGCCATCGCGGGTCACCCAATCGGAACTGAACACCTAAGCCCTCATAAATACGCAAAGCGTGCCTGACCTAAAGATAACGGCAGGTATCCGTTCGATCCAACTAGGCGCGCGAGGGGGACTGCTCGGATCATCGCCAGCTGCAAGCGAATACTTAATCCATTGCGGATTGTTGCAGCGCTCTTGGGTGTTAGCCGCATCCCGTCGATACGTAGGAAAAGAAACTGATCGCCGGTGGGAACAAGGCGAGGATCTAAGTCTCGTTGAAGTCAAGTCCTTCGAGTACTGCAGTCAAAAAAACTGGTTGCGGGCGAAGACATCAAGGAGGGTATTCTCAACATCGGAATCCGACAACTAGAGCGCAATTCAGGCATGAGCCATCACACGCTTCACAAGATCTTGAGAGGCGAGCCCGTTCGGCGTAAGACTATTGCAAAGATCATGAGGCAACTTCCACTCTTTCGAAAAACCGAGAAAACCGAACTCAATCAATAATTGCAATGGATGAATGGGCGGGACTAACGGGTTGAATTTTTCAGACGATCACGCGATTTCTCGTCCTTGACCTGCAACACCCTGCTCCTTCGCCGGAAACGGCTTTGCCAGAAGAGTGGCGAAAATCTTTGTGCCCGTGCCATTCGACTCGACAAGTAACTCTCCATTAAAGTGACGCAAGCGTTCTCGCGTTCCACTGATCCCCACTCCGGAGCCTTGGGACTGAATCTCAGTCAGCCTTTCGGCAGTCATTCCCTTTACCCTTGTCCTCAACCTCGACAATGATCCTGTCGGCTTCGCGCGCGAGCCGAATTGATGCGGTCTTACTTCCCGAGTGACGATGCACGTTCGTTAAAGACTCTTGCACGATACGAAAAATGACGAGTTCCGTTATGTGGAGGGTTTCAAAGAACGCAGCGGACTTGAGGTCGACCTAAGAATTCCCGAAACTTTTGAAAGGCTCCCTGCCGATACGGCCCCTTTTTTCGATGGTGCGAAACTCCCATCGATGAAGGCCTCTTCTACGTCGATCAGGCCGTGGATTTTGAGTTCTGCAGCAAGAGCCTCCAGAATTCCTCTCATCACTCCGGACTGGACCCATTGCTGGAATCGGCGATGGCAGGTCTGGTACGACGGATATCGATCCGGAAGTTCAACCCAGGGAGCACCCGTGAGTAAAACCCATAAGATACCGTTCAGAACTGCCCGCCGCTCCTTCCCCGGCCGACCCCGGCCGTCACGTCGCCTGGCGGGCTCTGGGACTATGGGGTCAAGGATCTTCCACTGTTCGTCTGTCAGGTCACGTTTATGGCACATTCCTGTGTTGATGCCGTGAAGCATTCTGCGCACCGGCGGCAGCCTGACCAAGCCAGCTGAAAGACAGGATTGCCACCAGGCCAGCCCCGGCCATGATACTGATCATTCTTTCCCTCGTGGCCGCCCTCATCGCGGGGTATCCTTTCGCCGTCGCCGCTGCTCACTCTGCTTTATGATTTCGCTCAAATCCACAACCGGCCGTATCTCAATCGGTCCAAGTCCATACTTAAAGCCTGGTTGCTGTGAGACAAGCTGAATGGCGTGATTGAGGTCTCGCGCCTCAAGGATTTGAATGCCACCGAGCTGTTCCTTGGTTTCCGCATAGGGGCCATCGGTCGTCGCGACTTTGCCGTTTTTCCAGTACAGGGTCACGGCGGTCTGCGGAGGCTGAAGAGGTAGTTCGGCAACAAGATGTCCGTTGGCGCGCAGATGGTCGTTG